>NZ_AOGZ02000025.1 GCF_000332515.2 Leptospira wolbachii serovar Codice str. CDC | reverse complement strand
ACGCGTAGACTAGTCAATAATAGGAAGATCGAATTTCTTTATGATTTGCCTTTCTTTTATTAAATCAGTAAGATTTTTTCGCATTTTAGGTAGATTTTTGCGAAATGGCGGTTAACGAACTAGACTAACCGACGTAGGCTGGCCCTGAGTCCCGAACGGGACGTTAGGGACTGGAACGACGCTTGCGAATGCAAGGGGAGTGCCAGAAGCCTATGTGGCGCAGCCCAAGCGAGGGCGAAGTCCCGAAGCGAAGCGGTTAGTTGCTGTTATGCGCTGGAGACAAGTCTAAAAATGAATCCCAATCTTATTCTTTAAAAATTGTAAGAAATTCTTTCGGACTTAAAGGTTTAATTTCTCCATTGGGATAATCTTTCTTATTTCTAGTGATAATATATTTTATTTTTTTTGATTTTGCTGCAAAGTATTGAATTGAATCCTCAAAATCCTTTATTGAAGAATTTAATCCAAGATCGATTATTTTTTCGTCAATTGGGATTATTTCTATAATAGTTTTAAATTCTTTAATTAATGCTCTAGCAGATTTCTCATTTGTATACTTTGCCAGAATATAGAAAATATTCCAAATAATTAGTGAAGAAATATAGCCCTTAATTTTTTTATTTTCTATTAGTGAAATCAGTTCTACAGATTCTTGAAAGAAAGGTTCTCTTGCATATAGATAGTCGATAATAACATCAGAATCTAAGTAAACATTCTGAATCATTTGTATTTCTTTTCAAGAAAATGAGCTATATCATTTTTAATATCGATTTCTTTTTTACCTTTTAGTATTCCCGCTAATTTTTTTGTCACAGGGGGAAGATTCTCTTCATTAGATGGGATTTTTGAAGAAATTCCTCCTAGATAGTCTTCTATCAGTTTTGATAAACTTTTATTTCTCTGCTTAGCAAATTCCTTTGCTTGTTTTATTATTTTGTCATCAAGAGATAGTGTAAGTTTAGTATTCATATAGAAACGCCTATACGTATAATGTTGAATTCTAGTTACGTAAATGTCAACCTTTACTTTTCTCCAAATAATGCATTTTTTTTGCCTATTTCTCTGATTTTCTAAAAGATTTTGTCTCTTGCGCATAACGAACTAGACTTACCGAAGTTCCCCGACCCTGAGTCCCAACGGGACGTTAGGGACTGGCACGGAGTTTGCGGATGCAAACGAGTGACAGAAGGGGAATTTGGCGCAGCCCGAGCGAGGCCTTGTGCCGAAGCGTAGCGGTAAGTTGCTGTTATGCGTAGTTTTTGAATTTAATCGTCAAAGTCCTTTTCATAGAATAAGAATGAACCTAGTCTTATAACTTTCATAGAATCTTCGCTAAAATCAGAATGATAGATTGGAAAATTTAAAACTAACGGTTTTCCCAATTTTCTTTCCTTGTCTAACTTTTGATTTTCCCAAAAGCATGTATGGTTTCCTCCTTCAGCTAATTTAAAGCTATCAGAGTGTTTATATTCTCTAATTTTGTTTACTGTAAGTATTAGAAAGCCATTTGAAATTTCATATTCACCTGAAAAGTATGCATATTTAGGTAAATCTTTTGCTTCTGATGGGAAATAGGTGTATTCTTTGTTCTTTCTAAATATAAACCTGTCGTTATAGCCACTGCCGACTGTTTCGCCAAGATGCCATTTTCCAATAATATTTGATATGTGATTTACTGGTTTTTCGTTTGATTTGTTTTCAAAGAAAGCTATTCGTTTTACCGTATCCGATTCTATTTCCTTAAAGTTTTTAATAATTGTATTTTGATCAGAGATTTTCGGACTATACCAATGGTATTTATTAAAAATAAGATTTAGATCTGCAGATTTGAAGATGTATCCATATTTTGCAAAATAGAAATTTCGTAAGATTTTCAATTGTTCTTTGTTTAAGATAGCAAAATGTATATCAGTTATGTAATGATTTGCAAATGAAGTATCTCCTTCTTCCATTTTCTTTATAAAAAAAGTTGGATCAAATTCATCATGCAAAAATCGTTTACAGATTTCCAGGTTTGGTTCTGAAAAGAGCGATATTGGAATTATTAGAAGTATTAATATTTTTTTCATAAATAAGTTTCCTCTTTATTGTTTTTCAAAAATTACGCATAACGAACTAGTGGAGACGACGTTTCCCGACCCTGAGTCCCGACGGGACGTTAGGGACTGGCACGGAGTTTGCGGATGCAAACGAGTGACAGAAGGGAAATGTGGCGCAGCCCAAGCGAGGCCTTGTGCCGAAGCGCAGCGTTTCCACGCTGTTATGCGTAGTCCCGTATATTTAATTATTTCTTATATAACGTAAAAAATTCATCGAAAGCATCTTTACCACTGCTAGACTCATTTAAACACCATTCTTCTACTTTTTTTAAGTCAAACTTTTGACTTTTTGCAACTAGTAATCTACGCGT
>NZ_AOGZ02000024.1 GCF_000332515.2 Leptospira wolbachii serovar Codice str. CDC | reverse complement strand
ACGCGTAGACTAATAAAGTCTTATTTCGTTGCCTACTGCATCCAAATAAAAAGGAAATTGGTTTTTAAAAATATCTATGGAGTGCTCAGCTTTCACAGGCAAATATAGGTCTCCATTTTGATTTGCTTCGATCAGGTCTGCGATCAACTGCTCATGGTTTTTTTGGATGTGAGGGAAGTAGGTAATAATTTCTTTCGCCAATTCTATGTATGATGGTTCTGTTTGTTTCATAAATATAACTTCTCCAAACTCAGAGCTGCTTCTTGAATATACGCTAAAACTTCTTTGCGGATCTCTAGGAAAGTTCCCGTAGTCCAGACTTCTTTGGATGATTTAAGGTCAGAATAGATTCCCGAGTCTTTGGCGCTACCCATACCGCGCAGAAAAAGATAATAGACTCCTCCAAAACGCTCCAAAGCTAATTCATCTCCATAAAGAGAGGAAAGATAGTCGTAAAGAATCAAAGCATAAACTGATTTTTGAATCATATATCCTTTTTCGATTACAGCAGAAGTTACAGAGTTTTTATCATAGAGATCATTCGGCAAAAGGTTTGATTTGTAATCGGCGATATAATACTTTCCGTTTTTACAAAAAACCAAATCGATGGCTCCTTTTAAATAGTTCTCGAATCCGGGTGTTAACCTTACACCCGTCTTTTCTAACATCTTTTGTACGTATAAATGGAATTTTAATTCAGAAGATCTTTCTTCCGGTTTTAACTCACTCAAAGAAAAACATTTTCCATCGACGAGAGTAATTTCTGCCTTCATGGCTCGTTTCAAAAGGGTGGCAACAATCAAATCCAAAGGTTCTTCGGTGTCGAATGGCAGTTTGATTGGGTATTGGCGAATGGATTCTGTGTATGCCCAAATCCAAGATGGGTGGTTTAGAATTTTTTCTATTGGGAGTTCAAAAGTAGAGAAGTCACATAACTCCAGTATGCGATGAAGGAAATTTCCAGTTCTAGAGCTGGAAGGAAGTTTTGATTTAATTTTAGTAGATTCTGGTTCCAGGGTCTCTTCAATTTCTTTGTAAGTTTCTCCATTAATCTTTTCCAAAAGATTTTGTGAAGTCTGTAGGCTAGTATAACTATGTTGCAATAGTATCCTTCCCGCTTTGATCTCTGTAGGGAGAACGATTGGAGAAGCATTTGAGTTTTTTGTTAGAATCGAATTTGGGGTGTTAATTGTTTTTTCAAAGGTTTGTGTGTTGCTTCCATTTCGGAATAGAAAACATTTTTTGGAATCTAAATGAGTTTTGCTATATTCTTGGATCCGTTCCAGTTCGGTCAATAGAATGTTCCCATAACCAGATTTTTGAGTAGAGTCTTTCCCCCAAGACAATTTAGGTAGATACAACCTCAAATTCGGTCTTGTTAGGGCTACGTATAACAAACGTTTTTGTTCGTTTAGAAAATGTTTATATTCGTTTTGTTTTCCATTTTTCGAATCCCACAGGCTAAGTATCCATCTTCTCTCTGTTTTGTGACTTTCTTCGATGACGGTTGGGTATTCGTAGTCAGTTAAACTTTGGGGCCTTGTTCCAAAATAATATAAAAACACAATGGGCCATTCTAAACCTTTGGAAGCATGGATGGTCAGAATTTGAACAGCATCATCCTCTGTTTCCCGGTCAAAGAGTGGTTCTTCTTCTGGAGAAGTTTTTGCTTGTTTAAGTTCTCTTAATTCTCCCAATAATTCATTAAGATTTGCATTGGATCGAATTTGGAATTCCAATAACCGCTGAAAGATTTGTCTATAGTTGGTTCGTTTTCTTTCCCATTCTAAATTTTTGAGTTCATGGTCCCAAAGGATTTTTGTTTCATCCATAACAGATCGGAAAAATGCCGCATAACGATTGTCTCGAATCAGTTTTAACCATACATCAATGAGCGACTTCTCGTAGGAATCAATAGAATGTTCATTGTATTTGGATAGATCTTCTGGACGGACACCAAAAAGATCAGAAAAAAGAATTCGTTTGTAAGAGCGTGAACTGTTCGACTGAACCAAACATTCCAATAAGTTTTCAATTTGATCTGCTTCCCTTGATTGAAAAATCCCTCTTTGTTTGTAAATGGAACAGGGAATTCCTGCTTTTGACAAAGTCTTTTCGATCAGTTCTGTTTCCTTTTTACTGCCACATAACACGGCAATGTCTCTAAGTTTAACAGATTGAATTTGTTTTTCGTCTTTTTTAAAAAAAGACAGAGATTGTTCCTTTTGCTGAAAAGAAAAAATTTCATTTTTTATCGACTCTGCCCAAACACTCCTTGCTTGGCTCAGATTTTGTAAGTGATCTGCATATTGAATGATATGTATTCCAGATTCATTTGGATTAGCATAAGTATATTTGATTTCAGAGTCTTTCGGGGAATCGACTGGATGGTATTGGTAGTTTTCTTTTTTTGAGCCTGGTTCTTCTATGGGAAAAAAATTAGTTTCACCCAAATCGTTTTCTTTGTTATGAAAGAGAAGATTTAGTCCATTGATGATCTCTTTCGTGGAACGATAGTTTGTCGATAGACTATCTTTGGAGTCGGCAAAGTCACTTGCTGCATCTAGATAAATTCCAATGTCAGCTCCTCTAAATCCGTAGATACTTTGTTTGGGGTCTCCAATACAAAATAACATTCGGGTTTTGTCTTTTGCGTCCACAAAGAGGGAGCGAAAGATTTGGTATTGATTTTTGTCTGTATCTTGAAACTCATCCAAAATACAAATTTGGTATCGTTCCTTTAACGCTTGGATTAGTGATGGATTGGGGGAAGTAACAACAGCTTCATGTATTTTGAGGATCATTTGATCGTAAGTTAATGAATCCCCGGTTTTCAATTGTAATTTTGTATCTTCTGCAAGTTTAAGTGCCGTTTCCTGTAAAAACCATTCCCCATCCAAGTCTATTCTATCTTTTGGAAATGTGTCTTCGAGTAAGGATACGAGTGCTTTTATAGATGATTGTACATCAATAGCTTCTTTAGTTAGATTTTTTGTGATTGTTTTTCCGGTTAACAGAAAGTATGTGAAGTATTGGTAAGAAACTTTGTCGGCTGTCCTTTGTAAATTCTCGATCCTTTGTAATTCAGTTCTGAGGGTATCTATGTCTTTCGCAAGAATGGCTGTCAAAAACGTATCCATGGACAACCAACTCTCCATCCATTTCTGAATGGTCCTTTTATCGCCTTGTTCAAAAATAGAGTCGCCAATTGGACCCTTAAGGAATTGGATCACTTGAGTTAGAGAAGAAACGATCTTCTCTATGTTAGGTGACAGGATTGCTTTTTCTAAAGTCAAGATCTCTGGGAAATGGTAGTTCTTGGTGTTGGATAGAAGTTTGGATACAGAAAAGGTAATAGAAGATTCTTTTTCTAAAGTTTTCGACTCAATTAAATCCTTTGCTAAATCATCAAAGTTTCTTCCTCCCCAATGGTTTCGTTTTAATAGATAGAAACTTTTTTTAATAATTTCATCTGTGCTTGTTAATCGAACGTTTGGGTTGTTTTGGGTTTCAATTGGATATTCTTTCAATACCATATTACAAAACCCGTGGATAGTAGATATCGTGACTTGGTCTAAATCGCGCAAATAACGATAAAAACCAGGTTTGGTTCCATTTTCCGAAAGCTCCAATATTTTTGTTTTAAGTCGTCCCTTTAGTTCCCCCGCAGCTTTTTCGGTAAAGGTGAGAATTAGCGTATTTAGAATTCTGTTTTCGGGAATATTATTTTGAACATCATTTTTCATGATATCGCCTAACATTTCCATGATGAGGTGGGTTTTTCCCGTACCTGCTGAGGCTTCGATGAACTTAGGTTTGTGGAGTAGGGGATGGTCCATCTATCGAAACCTTTTTTTTAGAAGTGGCAAAAATATCTCTAAAACAGAATTAATGGAAAAATTTTCTAATAAAACTTTTGTATAAGGTGAAAGTTTCATCAGTTTACTTTCAAATTGTAAAATGGTATCGGATTCTTCCAATAAAAACTCATTCCATAAGAGATCAACATTCTCTAAATTCCCTTCAATTTCTACTAGAGAATGTTTGGCAAAGAAAAGATTCAAACCTGCATTGGGAATGTATTTTGGATTTTTTTCTGTTACCAATTGAAATATGGAATTTAAATAGGATTGGCAATCCTCTACCAAGAGACTAGACATGTCTAGCCAACTTTCGTTTTTAAAATCCTTTGCGTTGGCAGGAATGATGATTAAACGATGTCCCGTGATTCGAAACAAACAGGCGCTAATCATTACATAAGCCATCTTCCCGAGATAATCCTTTAAATAGTCATTGGGTTTTGTTGGTTTATCATACAAACTACCTGCGTAAAACCAGTAGTATATCCCATCTTTTTCAATTAGGTTTTCCCATTCTCCTGTAAGTGCGTATGTATCTGTTATAAGGTAAGGTTCCATTTTTTTGCAATCTCGAAGCCCTGTATCTCCAATCGATACAGCTTTAAAAAAGGACAAACTACTTTCTGGATGGAAGAGCGATTCTTTTAAGATTCGAAATCGTTCAGATACGGTTTCTAATTCTTTCAATAAAACTTCAGAAGATACTATGTGAAAGGCGCCATAAGGGAACTCTGCATTTTGTTCTGCTTTGAGTGTTAATTCTTTTAGATGTGTTTGAATTCTATCTCGATTCCAATTCCATTCTTTGTCGACAACCAATGATTCTGTAAAAATAGGAATAAAAATGGATTTAATGGTATAGATTTCTAATCGGTTGAGTTGAAAGGGCTCTTCCGCTTCGCTTTCTTCATCCTCCCAAATCTTTCCCAGGTTTTCTGATAAAGGTCCTAACATGGGGTTTTTTAGTCCGTTAGTTAGTTGTTGAACGGTGATTTCATCGGTCCTTTTATCAAAAACATCTATTGATGCCAATTGATTCGGATCAGTAAAATTTGGATTTGGTAATAAAGTGTCTGTATTTAGAAACCTTTCTAAATTGCGAACATAATCAAAGGATGGGAATGAATTTTTATCAAAAAAACGACTATACGATGTTAGTGGTAATTCGACTGCTTCTCTTAAGCCCATTGTTGTCATTACTTCAAATAGAGTGGAACATGGTTCAAATTCTTTATCTTCTAATGTGTTTTTGCCAACATAAGAAAAAGTAATGCTATCTTCTGCAGAAAGAATGGACTCCCAAAATAATGACTCTTGAATCTCTCTTCGGTTGAGATCCCAAGGTTTAGAATCATGTCTTCGTAAATTAAATCTTGATCTATCTACAGAGCCTGGAAATTTTCCTTCGCCAAGTCCAGCAATGTAAACATGTAAAAAAGGAATGGGTCGCATAGGTTGTAAAAGAGAAACCGTTACACCTTCGGTTAAATAGTTACCTCGATGCATTGGTATGTCAGAGAAAACTTCTTCCGTGATCAAAGAAATCATTTCCAAAAAGTCTTTTGTTTTGTTCCAATCAGAGTCGCACCAAGATCTTACGGAGCGAAGCCATTGGTTAAAATATACTCGTTCTCTTTCCCATTCTCCTTCAAAAGAGAATAAATTTTGAAATAAATTTTCAAGAAGGGAATACCTTTCTTCCTTTGGAGTCTTTAGAATTTTTTCTTTTAATCCCTGTTGGATCTTTTTGATCCGATTCCAAATTTCTACAAATTGAATGATGGTTTTGTCAGAAGAAATTGGTTTTGTAACAATTTGTAATTCTTCCCATGCGGCTTCTTCTTCAACCACCATAGATACAACAGCTCGTTTGAGTCCGAAGGAAATAGTATAAGGGTTGTATTCTTTTTCTTCTTCATAAATGGAACCTAATGAATCAATTAAATCTAAAACTTGGAGTTGTGTTTCCTCATCGCCTTCATTTATATTTGCAATGAGAGGATTTTTGAACAAACTATGGATGTCTTCTTTTTCAAAGCGATCGTTTTTTATACAACGAAACAAAGTAGACAGTGCCAAATACAACTGTGATGTGTCTTTAGCCACTAAATCCGTGATAGAGTAGGGTATCCTTAGTAACTTGGGTAAGTTTTCTTTCGTTTGTGTTGAGTAAATTCCGCCATCAAACACCCATTCTATGGCAGAGCGATACTCATTCATGTTGGGCACTAAAATAGCGAAATCTAATAAATTGAGTTTCCCTTTGCTGACACTTATCTTATGTAATATATCGTGGGTTATCGACTCTACTTCGCGATAAACTGAAGGCGCGTTCCAAACACGCACAGTCTGATCCTCTAGATAATTTTCTGCTTTTGGAGACTCTTCTAATAAAAAAGCTTTTAACTTGGAAAGCATACCACCACTTACAAACTTCGACTTTTGTTTGTTATACTGATCTTTCGCAAACTCTTTTGCTAAATAGGATTGTGGTTTGGAAAACTTGGATAAGTAGTTTTTTGTTTTCTCTGAATTTTTACCAATGATTTTTCCGTTGTGAAACTGGTAGATATGCACAGTTAGTTTAGAATCTTCGGGAAGAGCTGTTTGTTTTAAAAAATCAATATAGGTTCCAGAAAGATTGGACAAACAAAACAAGTGCAGGTCGCCACTTAAAGGCAACTGTTTCCCTTCTTCCAAATAGCGGAATAGATTTTTCGGTTTTACTTTGTCTTTATAAATTTCGGTATAAATTTGTTTTTCTAATTCCCAATAAGGGTCTTTTTTAAGTTCGCTCGGGATGGTTTTTGCTTCCAAACCAAGCCAATCTTTAATCCAATCTTCTCGGTTAAGTTCATAGTCTTTGAAATATTTTGTAAGTACATCGGAGAGATAGTATAACTTTGGAATCTCTTCCAAATATTTTTCCATCTCAGGAAAATTTTTCAACAATGTATTTTGTTTTTGGTAAAGTAGAGCGAAACAATCTCGTTTTAATGTTTCGTATTGATACAGTGCCGTCTGTTCTTCGTAGTTTGGTATATTCAAAGATTGGAATATAATTTTTAAAATTGCTTTTTCTAAAAATGTAAACTCTATGTTTAAGGAAAGATGGGAAGAATCAAATTTTGGTAAGTTTAGTCGTAACCATGGGATAAGATTTTGATTGGGAACCACAACGATAGGTCGTTTAAGAGGACTCTCTCTTTGGTCTTCGGTGATTTGTTTTCCAAGTTCGGTGGTGATCTCACCTAGATGAAGGCCAGCGTAATAATGTATCGGCAACGGGGTTCCCTTTATTTATGAATCGTACAAAGTCTGACGCTTTAACTAACTAAGTCCATTCTAATCTGAATTCACATTAGGAAAAACAAGTAAGGTGGGGCGCCATTTCCGGCTATCCGCTTCAATCTTTCGCATCTGCGAAAGGATTTCCGCTACTATCCGGGGCGCTCGTATTTGGTTATTTTTTGGAAAATAAGGGGAGAGGGGAACCCTCTCCCGATGAGTAATCTAACTTGTTATAGGTGAGAATTGACCCAGTTGGATGTGGTCACTTAAGTGTAAACGTTTCATTCTCTGGTTCAATTCTTTATTCCTTTTATACTTCCTTGTTTCTCTTATTCGCTTTCAAAACGCAAAGTAGACGCCGTGGATGTGGTATGTTTAAAAGCAGTTGTATACAGTGAGATAGGTTTCGGTACTGCATACATGGGATCAATGTTATCGATGGCAAGAGCCAGGCGGCTTCCGACTGGGAAATCGTGTGCGACTGCTTGTAAATCGACATTTAGGTCCGTATCTTTTCCTTTCACACCGAAGAGTGTTGCCGTTCCATGAGAGATTAGTTTTCCTGTTCCCCAAACATCCACTTCGTACAAATACACCACAACATGAGGAGCATTGTCTGAACTGTTGATACGACCTTTATAGAAAGTTTTCCCTCTTAGTTTTAATGGGCTCGTCAATTTGTCTGAGATATAAACCATAGCGTTTGTACGATCAATCAAATTGACATTGGTTGTAACGGGTACAGATACAGCTCCATCTAAGATTTCGGAAAGAAGAGGAACGCCTGTAGTGGCACTCGTTCCACCAGAAAGGATAGTGTCGGTTCCGTTTGTTGTATTCGCTGTTGGTGTGATTTTTCCAGGACTGAGTAATCCCATTGGTCTTAAGTGGTAAGTGCGTTCCACTTTGTTTGGATTGGGCCAAGCAGAGTAGGTTACTCTCGCATCAGAAAATCTTCTTTGGATAGAAACTTTTGGTTTCGACATGATCCCATTTTGGACTCCTTTCAACCAATAATCAAACCAGTCATAAGCATTGGTCCAAACATAGTTATCAATTCCTAGGATCCCTCCGATTTCTGCCGTGGCATGAATTCCATTGTTTAAATCTAATTTTTTAGGAACTGTCAGTTGTTCAAAGTAAGGAAGAATTTGGTTTGGTTGGAAAAGATTGTCTTGGGAGTTGTTTGAAATATAAACAGGTTTGCCCGAAGCATTGAGAGCAGCAACAGCACTGTTAGGTGATCGTTCACTCGCCCAAGCCAAAACTGCAGCAACATCCCTTGTATCCAAAAGTTTTTGAAAGTTTTCGGCAATGATAGGATCCATTCTACCTGTTATATAACCCGCAGTGACAAGAAGTAGTCCCCATACGAGTCTTGGTGTTTGGTTTCCATAAAGTGAATCTGGTAAACTCCCCCATCCACTCATAGCCACAGCTGTTGTAATTCTTGGTTCTTTGCTGAGTCCAAGTAAAGCAATTCCGGCTCCATAAGAAATACCAGAGAGTGCAATTTTGGAGTTGATTGGTGCATTTGCTTGTAAGTAGTCTACAATCGCAGAAAGGTCTTGTATGTCTTTCGGACCTGCGACATTGATGAGTCCTTCTGATGCTCCGAAGCCTCTTGTGCTATAACTAAAAACAACGTATCCTTTTTTTGCTAACTTAGCGGCAGGAACAATGTATTCGTATTCGTTGAGTGCCCAACTATTGACGAAGATAACTGCAGGGAAGGGGCCTGTTCCCGATTTGGGAACAAATAAGTTTCCTGCAATTTTGGTCCCATCATTTGATGTCACAACAATGCTGTCATCAAAGCTGAAACTTCCATCGTTTTCTTTTGCAAACGCAGATTGGATGTCCCGGGATAGGTTTGCGTTAGTTTGTCGTAGTGCTTCCGGTGACGCGGATGCGTCGGAATTTGTTCCGCTTAACACACCGAGTACGGCTGCGCTGTTGTTTGAGTTTTGGTTTCCATTTTGTCCGCAAGCCACAATCAGGAAGACCCCAAGTGGCAAGAACAGACGGTAGATTTTTTGCATTTTCATAATTCGCCTCTGAATTGACTCAAATTTACCATGAATGCGTCCATCTGGCGTCTAAGATGGCGATTTTGGACGTATTTTTAGGTCTAATATCATGATTTTGTACTAATTCTTCTTACGAGTGGCCTCCAAAGGGTTGACGTAAACGTGCATTTCGTCCGAATTTTGAATCATGTTCGAATTCGTCGGCTCATGGCTCCAATTTGGGGCTTGGTTTCATTTTGTTTTAGGCATTGGAATTCTTGTCAAAGAGAGAGGTTCCAAAGGATTTCCCTTTGCTATGATTGCTGCCTTTTCTGGTGGGACCTTGGTTTTATACGCTTATCGTTTATATGCTGGTCTGGAATTTGAAACTTCTCTTTGGAACCAGGGGTATGTTCCTATTATCTATTTGATTCCCGGAAGTATGCAATACACAATCGAACAGTTTCTGAGTCTGGAACCTGTACCTATGGGAAAACTCTACCGATTGTATCCCACTTTCGCTGTGATTTTACTTATACTAATATTACAATGGATGGCACCAAATACACTTTCCCAAACTATGAATCAAAGTTTTACGGGAGCATCCATTTCTATTCCCGAACTTACTTCAATCTTGGGATGTCTCTATTGGATGGGTACTTTTGTTTGGATGATCTATCAGTATAGAAGTATACTTTATAACAACCCAAATAAAGAAGCAAAGTTAGGTGTTCAGGTACTCGGAATGATTTTAAAAGGGAACATTACCTTTGCTGGTTTCATTTTACTTAGCACAATTTTACGATGGCATTCGGGAATTTATTTTACCGCAGGGCTTGCGACGATGATGGCAGTGGTTGCTTTTATCAGCACACAAATTAAGGATGAACTTTTTAAAGACATCCTTCCGGGTCTCCGTCAATCCTACCGTACATCTCGAATCCTTAACTTAGATTTAGAAAAACTTCAAAAAGAACTCGACTACCTGATGAAAGTAGAATGTATCTATCGCGAAGAAGATTTGAGTTTGGCATCTCTTTCCGAACGACTAGGAATTAAAGACTACCAACTCAGTGAATACATTAACGCCTATCTGGGTATCAACTTCAATCGTTTGGTAAACGAATCTCGTATAGCTGAAGTTTGCCGATTGATAGAAAAAGAACCAAAGGCAAATTTATTGTCTCTTGCGTATCAAGTTGGGTTTAACTCCAAAGCAAACTTCAATTTAGCCTTTAAGTCATTAAAAAAAATGTCCCCCAGTGAGTATGCAAAGTCTGTTGGGAAGGGCCATTCGGCTTAACCAACCCGTTGCCCTTTCGAAAAAGTGTAACGAGTTGGCCAAACATACGAACTGTTACTTCTTTTCTTTCGGTTTTTTCTTCGAAACCGTATAACCCAAAATATGCGCTATCTTCCAAATAGTATCGAGATTCTCCTTAGTCGCAGGCATACTTGATTCCGTTTTGGAATCTGGTAACACAGATTGTGCATGGAATTCACTCGTTCCAAACCGAATGGTTCCCGGAGTCAAATGGATCCAAGTATGCCAACCGTATTCTCTTTGTTCGGGATAGAAGGTGAGTAAAATCCCCGGATCCTTGATTTCTGGCATATCCGGAATTTTGTCGTCTAACTTTCGTCTGGCTGCCATATCAAGCATCGTATAAGTTTCTGAATCCTTTTTTGCTTTTTTCCAATGGGACTGGATGGCAGCATCCCCTTTTTTACCAAACCATCTCCAAAGGAGTGGCAACCTTAATCCCAATGCCTCTTCATAAATACTGGAGTCATAAGCATCTTGGTTTGTGATCTCCAGTCGTCTCTCGATCACTTGGGAGATTAGATCAAAAGAAGAATCTCCTTCCAATAAATACAATCGAGATGCTATTAAATCAGTCCATACATACCAATCAGGAGTTGGATTTTGTAAAAGTGTTTTGATTTCGCTAACATCCATCGTAAGAACCTTCTTCCATTTTAAAGATTCGGGTTCCATCACTCGCATAAATTGTAACAGATATGCCTTCCAAGAAGGTGCTGCATAAGGGAGTTGGAAAATTTCCAAAAAGTATGGAAACACTCCTGATCCTTGGAAAAACAAGGCCTTGATGGCTTCCCACCGATCATAAGATCCTGAATATTTGTATTCATCCAAGGAATAGCGTAAGGATTCCACAAGCCAAGGCCCTCCATACCGAATCACATCTTCATGTTTGTATTTGGTTTCTCGAATTTTTTCAAATACATGTTGGATGCTATACTTTTCTGGATGGAGGATTGCCTCGGGTAACAAAGAATTGTTTTTAGAAAGAGAGGTTGCATACTTATCGGAAGAATCATATTCAGGAGCATCTTCTTTTGTCAGTGCGAACCAAGCTCTCCTTGCCTCTACTTCGATATAACTCCAAGAATAATCCACCATAGGATCCGGATCCGCATAGATATGATACCAAAGATAGTCTTTAAATTGTTGTAATTCTTGTTTTCCAATACAACGGATAATTCCATAAACGCGAACTTGGTCTCCACGATTTCCCAAAATTCGTTCCGCAAAATTTGTGTATTCTAGATTGTCAGGTTCTAATCGTAATAACCCTGCTACATAACAAGCTTTCAAATCAATGGCAATTCCCGGATAAGCAGAATTAGCAATTTTTGAAAAGAATTCATTTAACTCTAATTTGGCTTTTTCTGGCTCCAGTTTAGCCCATGCGAGTGATGCTTCCGATAAATTGATGATGGAACTTAGCTCCAGATAGGCGCCTCTGTCTCTTCCTTTGAATTGAAAGCTTTTCCTTACATAGTTTGCAATTGTCTCTGTATGTTCGTTTAAATCCAAATGAGCACAGACAGCAAAGGCATTTCCTACACTGATGCCAAAATATCCAAAGTGGTCTTTGTAACTTAAAAGTTTTTGAATCAGTTTTACAGATACTTCATCTAAGGTTAATATTCTTTCTTGTAAGGCTTCATTCAAGTGCGTATACACAGTGAACATATTGTTTAAGGTCGGGCCTTCTTTTTGCACTTTTTCTTTAGTCTCTTTGATGCTGTCGAGGGTCTCAAAAGTGCGCCAAGCGGCATCAGCCAAAATGGATCTGGATTCGGTATGGTCGCTATTGATTAATGCCTCCACCACATATTCCATCCTGGGGTCATCCTGTTTGAGTTTATGAACTGCTTCCCTAAGAGAAACCATCGCCCTATCATCATCTAACATCCCAACTGTTTTTGTTATTCCACAATAAGCTTTTTTGTTTTCAGAGTCATACTTCAAACCTTGTCGAAAAGCAGCATTGATGGCAACGGAGAGCCTTTTGTCTAACTTTTCTGGATTGTATGGCCAAGTATTGTAAGCGCTGTCAGTTCGCTCTCTGAAATAATCTTCAATGAGTTTTTTCAGGGCAGCATCTTTTTTGCTAATCTCTTTGAGAATCGTATCATGGGCATTTACATCATCCGGAAATTCTTCCATCAGTTGAAAAAGATTTTCTTCTTTTTTTAGCCTTGTTTCTAATTCTTTTTTGGAAATGGTGTTGAGATTGGAGAGTCCTAAACTATCATTATATAGTTTAATATTTTTTGGTTCAATCTGTTTTGGATCAGCATTGCTAAATGTTTGGGTTCGAATTTTCTCTACTTTCTCTGATGGCAGATGGAACAGTGACTTAGACTTCCCATCCAAATAAGCAAGTATATGTTCACTGATTGTAGATATAATTTTTCCTTTGGATTTGCTAGCGAGTTTGATTGTCTCTCTACAGGCGTCTTCATTTTTTAAATAGAAGTGGTGAAGGATCCAATAAGCTGCTAAGTTAGGATAATTTTTAATCTCTACTTTCTCATCTTCCCAGATGGTATAGGACGGAGCATCAGCAAGTTTTTCTGTAAATGCATAGGCAGGGTCGCCATAACTATGTCCAAGTAACCATGCAGATCTTTCAAACATATCTAATGAATTGTTATAAATAGGTTTTTTTTCGTAAAATTTAGTCGCTTCTTTTTCGAATGCCTTAATTGTACTTTCTTTGATTTGAGATGCTAGGATGGGCTCCTTCTCTTTTTTGTCTGGTTTTTCCTCTTCAAATTCTTCATCCTCTTCATCTTCATAACCTTCATTAGAGTCGTTGTTCCAATTGTCGGCGATGAAATGAGAGATAGAAAAGTACGGAAGATTTTCTAATTCTCCTATTTCATGGTTGTAGTGATTTACTTCGATGGATTCATTTTCATTAGGTAAAAGATTGATCCAACATGTATCACCACCTCCATCTGAGGCGAAGGCATAGGAACCATTAAACAAAAACATAAGTCCACTGTAAGTACCAACTAACCAGTCGAGTATCTCTTCCGGTTTTTTGATTTTTATGAGTCTTTCTGTGGAAGAAATGGCATAATCAAATCCACCATCTTCATCTTCTTCCATTTCCTCTTCTTCTGCGGAGTGATGATCAATCATATTCCAAATATCGGCTACTTCGTACATGATAGATTTATATGCCTTTTTTATGTTCTCCCATTCCAAGATTTCCTTTCCGGGTTTAAATCCATACATGGACTCAAATTCCTTTAGAAAACTTTGATCAAATTTTGTTTTATTTTTTGTCAGTGCATTTTGGAACTTATCTTTTTGCGATTGGAATACTAACATTCGATCAATGATGATTTCTTTTAGATTTCCATAATAAAAGTCTGACTTTTGTAAATTTAGTTTTGTTGTTTGTTTCATGTTGTTAGTTCTGTATTAAATGTTAGAAAAGATTCCGAGTAATGGTTGCCGTAAATTTTGAACCAATAATCCCCAGAATTATCTTTCTCGAATCGAAGTAAGTTCAAATCGGTCGTTAATTTATCGGACAAAGGGTGGGGAGTTAGAGTTAGTGTATCTAAATTGAAATTTAATAAATATTTTTTTGAAGGTTTTTTATTTCTCTCTTTCAAAAGCAAAACTAGATTGGATTCATCTTCAATTGCTAAATCGACGAATTCTAAATAAGAACCAAAGTAAGATTTCATTGTTTCCTCGTATAAATCGAGGAGGTTCTTTAACTCGCCATCTACGTTTCGTAATTCTAATTTTGAATCAGAATATAGGAACACCTTTTTCGAATTTACTTTAACCTTCATCGGTGCTCCACTTGTCGCAAATTCTGAGACAAACTTCCCATCCAGATCAAGGATATAAGCAATTTCTGAATTGTTCTCTGTAACTAAAATTCTATTCTTGTTTACCTGTCTTAAGTTACCAATGTTTTGAAATTCCAAATTGCAATTTAATGTCTCCCAGTTGGTTCCATCCCATCTATGAATTTGTTTTCGTCCGCTAGTGTTAGCAAAGACCACATAAGTGTATTGAGCAATATTTAGAATTTGGTATGGCGCAGGGTCTGCCAACTTGGGAGAAGGTACGCTGTAAAATTTATCATCTCTAAAGAACATTAAAGAATTCGAAGATCCAAATAAAACACTGTCTGGATTAGAATCGAATGGATTGTCGCTCGCAAGGTAATAACTTATTGGAAATTCATAACGTGTAATTTGATTCCCATCGTTTTTATAAAGGATAGGACTTCGACTCCAAGAACCAATCCAGATATTCCCGGTATGATCCCTTTCGAATAATATTCTTTCGAATCCTGTGATGATTGAGTCTTTTTTTATGTCGTAGGTTATATTGGTTTTTATTTCTTGCATTTTAATTTCTAAAAAACTTTGAATGCAAAATGAAAACTATCTTTGATTAGGCAATTTATTTTTTATTTTAGTGTTTTTGAATATGAATGCCATGAATATCACTACAAGCAAACATATTCGTCTTGAAATTCGTATCTTGGATACTATGTATATCGAAACTACCATGTATCATAGAATTCTTTGAGACAGATTATTGAATTTAAAATAGTATTTGGTGAGAAATTAAACAGCAGCAGTTGTTATGACCTTCGTTGTGAATTATTTGATTTGTAAAGTATGTACCAGGACAAAACTGTAAAGGATGTACGAGTACACTCAATCGCCTATCGCATGTTATGCGACATAATATACATTCTCGGAAGCTAGGAATTGAGCTAAAATACAAAATAACTTCTGTATTTCTTTGTGACTACTATCCTTTGAATTAAATTGGTATGTTTAAATTCTTTTGAATTTCTTTTCGCAATAAGGAAGGCACATTCGTTTGGTTTGCATAATTTCCCCATCGGGAGACTATATCTTTTATTTGTCCAACAATGGATTTGATTTGAATCGTTTTTAGATCCGCTTTTTTCCCGAGTTCTATAAAATCATCCATTCCCAATTTTTCTCGTTTCCCGTTGATACTCATCTGATGGCGATTGGTCCATTGCCCATTGGGATTAAAACTGTAAGTCATGTCAAAAGCAGGAGATAAACTCCATTTGCCATTTTGATCCATAAGAAAGGCAATGTTTTTAGTATGATCATCTTGGTTACGAGAAACTACATTGAATACAGCCCTGCGAAATTGTTGTTCTAGGGCAGGTTTAGTATTTTCTAAAATGATTTTGCGAATGACGTCTAGTGTTTGTTCATAACTATAAGCACCTGCCATATTAAAATCATAATGAGCTAGTGCACAAAGTGATTGCATGTGTTTTTTTTCACCGCCATTAGTTCGATCAAAACGTTTGGTCATAAAATGTTGCCTTCCATTTTCTTCGAGTAGTTTTGATTCCATCATCTGAATTCCACAATCTAAAGCCATACGGTAGTAAACATATTCGATACAACCAAATCCTTTCGGATCATTTAGTTCTTTGTCTTTATTATTTCGAATCCCATCTAATTTCAGAATCCAATAAGTAAAATCTTCCGTCGTTTTGACTTGTCCAGAACGAACTTCTCCTGTTTTTTCATTATAAGCAATGATACATTTTGCTCTAGCACCACCCGCCGAAGTACCGATCGTGAGTAAACTTGACAGTGATTCATTTAACTTCTTTTGATTTGTTAATTCTAATTTTGTTGAAAATTTTTTACGATTACTTAGAATTTCTGAGGCTAACTCTACCATCTCCGTAATTTCAATAGACACGTTTTTAGTTCTTAATCTGTAGGTTGCCGGTTTAAATTCCAAGGCACCCATCCCACGTTCGCCAATATAACATAATCTTTCTACTGGATTAAATGATTTGGGATCCCTTCCTATTTTTGAAAGCCAAACATCGATTAAGGCATTCCCAAATTTATCAGGTAGGGAATCGGCAAGCATTCCAGGAAGTCCTTTGAAGGTATCTACATTGAGATTGCGAAAAAAATAGAGTGTTCGACTTTTTGGCATCAAAAGAGGTGAAGGTTCAACAGGAGCATTTAAAAACTCGTTGTCATACTCAAAGGATGCAAACCTACCTTCTTCATTCCAAGAAACATAACCAACGAGGCTACCCCAAAGATATACTTTGGCCAATGTTATGGGATCACTCATTCTGTTTGCCCCAGATCCATTCCTTGTTTTCGTTAGGTGATATTTTTTTCTGTTTTCTTACTCTTTGTCTCGGCTTTTTTGTTTTTGATTTTGCAAGGAGTGCAAGAGAAAGATTGGGGTCTCGAAAGATGAGTTGTAATTCGTTGAGTAGATCCAATTCTTTTAAAAGAGAAAGTAAATTGAGTAGAGAAATATTTCCCTTTCCCGTTTCTAACCGAGCAATGGAAGAAGGCGACACACCACTCTTCACCGATAAGTCCTCTTGAGAAAGCCCCATTTGGACACGCCTTCCTTTTAAGGAGGTCCCTATTTTTTCGAGAATTGTATATAAATTTTCATCTGACCAATTCATCTTAAATAGTAGTATATGATAGATAAAATAATCTTCAAGAGTTATTTTGTCATATAAGATGTATTATTTAATATTAATTAACTGGTCATAAATGATTGTTTATTGCTATATTTTCAATAATTTGTATTATATGACTGTTTATTGCCACTAGTCCGACTTCCCTTCTTTCTATGTTTCTTATGTTGCAAACTGGAAGTATGGTAAACTATCTTCTGGTTCGCGTATTCTTTGTTTGACGAGGAAGGTTTTGATTTTTCCTTTCCCTTTGATTTCGATTTCGCCTCTTGACTCTAATTCAAAATCAGACTGAATCAACTTGGCTGTAGATTCTGTGATCTGAATTTCATTGGGTAATCCATGAGACTCCATCCGTGATGCAAGATTCACTGCATCTCCCCAAATATCGTAAATAAATTTTTTGGTTCCAATTACACCTGCTACCACTGGACCCGTGTTGATTCCAATGCGCATACTGAGTTTAGTTCCACTCTTTCCAAGTTTCAACCGAGAAAGCAAAGACTTCATATCCCAGGCCATATGAGTTGCAAGTAATGAATGATACTGGTCAGGCGCCGGTAATCCAGCCACAGCCATATAGGCATCCCCAATCGTTTTGATTTTTTCTAGTCTGTATTTTTCAGCTAACACATCGAAGTAAGAAAAAATTTCATTTAAGATCCGAACGACGGCTTCGGGTTTCATCCCAGAGGAAATTTGCGTAAACCCAACAATGTCTGCAAATAATACGGAAACTTCTGGGTAACTATTTGCAATTAACCCTTGTTTTTCTTTCAATTCCTCGGCAATCGCTTTAGGAAGAACATTTAACAATAGTTTTTCTGCCCTTTCTTGTTCATTTCTTACCTTTTCATACGCATTGGCAATTTCAACCCTAGAGTCTTCGTTTTCTTTTAATGTAGAGCGAACCTTACCTAATACTAAGTTGTATCTTTCTGCAATTTGCCCCACTTCCGTAAAGGGTTCCACTGGTACATCGAGAGTTAAGTCTCCCGTTTTGTGTTGGTAGTCCATAGATAAAAATAAATCAATGAGCTCTGTTGTAGCTTTGTGTTCAGATATATTGAGACCCATCCGTTCTTCTGTTTCATCAACTCGGAGATGGTAGATACGATTGATACCTTTAAAAATAATATAGGATACACCAAAGGCAAATAAACCGACAACGGCAGAACCTAAAAGTTGAATGAGGATAAAGTCCCATCTTCCGTTAGTTGCACCCAACCCTTCAATCTCTCCAAAAATTCCAACCGCAAGTGTCCCCCAGAGGCCACCTACTAAATGAACAGGGACTGCACCCACAGCATCGTCAATTTTCAATTTTTCTAGTAATTTTTCTGCCGGGATCGTAAGTCCTCCCGCAATCATACCAATAATGGCAGCTTGTGCCGGTTCGACACAATCAGCACTGGCAGTAATGGCAACAAGGCCCGCCAAAGATCCGTTCAGCGGAGAGATCGCCTCTGGATACCCCTTAACAAACCAAGTTAAAAACAGTGCGACCAACATGGAAAAACCCGAGGCAATAATAGTATTCAAAATGACGATAGGAACTGATCCATTAAATGCTAAAGTACTTCCGCCATTAAAACCCATCCAGCCAAACCAAAGGATTATACCACCTAACATTGCAAGTGGAAGGTTACTGCCTGTGACTGATTTGGAAGGTTCTCCTTCTTTGAATCTACCAAGTCTTGGGCCTACGACCAAAAGAAGTGCCAAAGAGACCCAACCACCAACACTATGTACTTGAGTGGATCCTGCAAAGTCATGAAATCCCAATTGTTCTAACCAACCGCGTGGGGATTCAATAAAAGTTCCTCCCCAAACCCAATGGCCTACAACGGGATAAATGATACCAGAGATAAGAGCTGTTGCTAAAAGATAAGATGGAAATTTTAAACGTTCTGCAACGGCACCAGATACAATGGTAGATGCAGTTCCACAAAACATCAATTGGAACAAAAAGAAAGTAGGAGGCCAGGCATTGTCTTTAGGAAAGGCAGGTAAAAATAAGTCCGTCCCAACAAGTCCATGAAAGGAAAATCCAAACATGATTCCAAATCCAAACAGATAAAATAAAAGTGTGGCCACTCCGAAATCTGCGATGTTTTTAATCGCTACATTGATCGAATTTTTTGCACGAGTCAAACCAGACTCTAATACCAAAAAACCTCCCTGCATCATTAACACAAGACCCGAACAAACAAGTACCCATAAAATATCTAACAGATTTTTTTGAACCGACATCCCCTACCCTCAAAATCGAATTCTATCTAGGTGGAATTACCTAAACGGCTTTGATCTTAAGTGATCATTTCAGTTTATTTTAGATCAGCAAGTCGAATTCTAAGCATTTTCACCTAACAATCATTTTAAAGAACAGACGACTTGTATCCAAGTCAGATGAATTGTTTATTATATAGGCAACTTGCTTGTTCTTTATCCCTGCGCCACCGGGCGCAGCGAAAATCCTTTCGCAACGCGAAAGATTGGAGCGTAGAACGGGATCGTTGATGCAATAAAATCCCGATCACCAAACAGATTCGAGGCGCCCAAGTGCAAAGAAAAAAGTCGATTACTTGCCTTTCATTTTTCTCCGCATTCGAATCCATTCTTTCCAAAGAATATAACTGAGTCCTAATGAGATCAGAGCAAATGCGAAGGCACCACTTAAGGCAGTCAGAACGTTAGCAGTTTCTTTTGCACAAAGATCTGAAGGAGAACCGGCATAAACGCCACTTGCTTGGATTCCATTTTTATCTGTTATGGATTGTGATTTATTATACACAACTGTTATTGTATCACCTTTTTTTGCTCCCAGTAATCGGAGTTGGGCTTCAGAGGGTTTATGATGTTTTTTGAATGTTCTTTCTTTGTTCTCAAAGTTATGATTGGCAAGTCCCGATTCATTATAAACTAACACTTCTGTTTTATTATCTAACTCTAAGAAAAAACTGCCAACGGACACTTGGTATAAATTCCAATGATTACGTTTGGTTTGGTATTCAACATTATAAACTACAAAACCAGACACTGGATCAGGTATACTACTTGGAGAGATAATGCCAGATATAAGCTGGGAGTCTTTTGCATTTCGATTGGATTCATCACAAAAGAAACGACGATATTCCCAATCTTCAGTAGAATTGATGACAAGAAGAGTAGACAAGGTTGTAGTAAATACAACCATTAGAAAAAGAAAAAAATAAGTAGCAAAAGATAGGGATGATTTAGAGGATTTCATCGATGTTATTTCCGTTTACATTAGTCAGGAAACTAAATACTAAAAATTTATGAAATTAACTGTAAAGGTAAAACCAAATAACAAACAACCTGGACTAGAATTTATATCAGAAACAGATTGTATCGCGCGTTTAAAATCGCCACCAATTGATGGGAAGGCGAATGAAGAGCTGATCTCACTACTTTCAAAACACTTCCACGTACCAAAAAACAATATTACGATCCTATCTGGACTTTCATCCAAATCCAAAATCGTTTCCGTTCTTCCAAGGACTTGAGAAACATCAGCTAAATCATCCAAGAATTCTTTGAATTTTCAGTTCACAGATTCTAACCAAAATAATACATTTGTAAAAATAAGAGTTCTTTTTGCACTCGCGGTATTTTTAAAATGAAGAAACCCAATACCCTTTTGGAAACAAAAAACCTTGGAAAAACCTACCAAGTCGGTGAAGTTCCCCTAGTTGCCCTTCATTCAGTAAACCTAAAATTCAAAGAGGGTGAATTAACGGTAATGTTAGGTGCTTCCGGCTCAGGTAAGTCCACTCTTCTCAACATCTTAGGCGGACTAGATACAGCAACAACAGGCGAAGTTTTATTCCACGAGAAAACATTGGCTTTAGAAAATGATGAGGGGCTCACAAGGTATCGAAGGAACCATGTAGGTTTTGTATTCCAATTTTATAATTTAATCCCAAGCCTTACAGCAGAGGAAAACGTACGTTTGGTGACTGATCTTTCTGATAAGTCCATGACACCTCTGGAAGCATTGGCATTAGTAAAGTTAGATGATAGAAAGAACCACTTCCCTGCCCAACTTTCTGGTGGAGAACAACAACGAGTTGCGATAGCAAGAGCCATAGCCAAAAGGCCCGAGTTACTTCTCTGCGATGAACCTACAGGAGCACTTGATTTTAAAACGGGAAGGATTGTTTTAGAAGCCATCACGGGGATCAACCAAGACTTAGGTACGACCACTGTGGTCATCACTCACAATGAGTCCATTGCACAAATTGCCGATCGAATTATTCTTGTTAAAGATGGCACCATCGTTTCAGACTCCGTGAATCATCATAAAAAACCTGTATCTGAGGTTAGTTGGTGATAGGAAGGACTCTCAATCTAAAACTAATCAGAGACTTAAAGTCTATGACCATGCAGGGATTGACCGTGGGGCTTGTGATTGCAGCGGGGATCAGTTATTTTTCTGCCTCTTGGGCTGCCTACTTTTCCTTAATGGATGCACAATCAAATTTTTACAGCAAACAAAACCTATGCGAAGGATTTGTTTATTTAAACCGTGCACCTTCTTTTCTCGAATCAAAAATAGCTGCCCTCCCCGGTATATCCGATTTTGAAACAAGGATCTCTAAAGAAATTGTTTTAGATTTTCCTGGCGAAGTATATCCGTCTGCTGCTCAGTTGATATCTTTACCAGAACATACGAACACTCTGTATTTAAAAAAAGGTTTTTTACCAAAACAAAACCAGGACGTAATCATCAGTGAAAATTTCGCCAACGCCAATCATCTAGAACCTGGATCTGTTCTATCATCCATTATAGGTGGGAAACGTGTGTTTCTTCATGTAACAGGCATTGGACTATCCCCTGAATTTGTATATGTTTTCCGACCTGGGAATCCAATGCCAGATGATAAACATTATGGCATCATTTGGATGAAACGAGAGGCGATGGAAGCAAACTTCAACTTTGAAGGTGCATTCAACCAAGTCATTTTTCATTTCGCTTCGGAAGGGGAAGATAGATTACGTACAATGCGTGATCTGGATGCATTACTTGATGAGTTTGGAGGTTTAGGTGCAAAAGAAAGAAAACTATTGCCTTCTGATTCTTTTTTGAGTGATGAATTTAGACAACTCAGAACTACGGCTGTTTTTTTACCTGGAATTTTTTTGGCAATCGCCGCTTTCCTTTTGCACATTATCTCCAATCGACTCATTTCGAAGGAACGAGAACAAATTGCAACCTTACGAGCGCTTGGTTATACTTCTAGAGATGTAGTTGTTCATTATTTAAAGCTAATTACTTTTATCACTGCCATAAGCAGCATACTTGGCGTAACTGTTGGATATTTTTTAGGCAATGGAATGACGGGTTTGTACGGGCGATTTTATAAATTCCCACAACTGATTCCTATCTTTCCACCTCTACTTGCTTTATTTAGTGTAAGCTTTGGAATTTTAATCGGCGGACTTGGAACTATCATTTCTTTGCGAAGCATCATTCAGTTAGATCCGGCACAAGCTATGCGCCCTGCTCCACCCGGAACATATACAATTTCTTTTTGGGAAGCTTGGATCACAAACCTTAGAACTATACAAAGAATGGTTTTGAGAAATCTTTTCAAACGTCCCACAAGAACCATACTCACCATCTTGGGTTTGTCTACATCCATTATGATTATGATCATTGGAAACTTTATACAGGATACAGTTGGAACCTTGTTAGATTTACAATTCAATACGATCCAAAAGGAAACACTTACATTGGTATTCAGAATTCCAGTAGAAGATTCCATATTGTTTGAACTTAAAGAGAGAAAAGGAGTTTTTTTGGCAGAAGGACAACGTTCTATCCCCATTAAAATAACTAAGAACAGGAAATCAAAAGATACCGTTTTAACAGGAATATCGGAAGGTTCCGACTTACGAAGAATTCTAAACCATAATTTACAGCCGATTGATATCCCGGTTTATGGAATCATGATGAATACCGATCTTGCAAATAAAATGGGGATTCGGAAAGGAGAGACCATTGTCATTGAAACGCTTGATGGGGAAAAAAGAAAAATTACTGTTACCGTTTCCGCATTTGCCAATGAAATTTTAGGTCAAGGTGTTTTTATCAATAGAAACAATCTCAATCGAATGTTAGATGAGGGCAGTTTAATCAATCTCGCTCTCTTGAAAACTGATCCATTAGAAGATAAAAATTTAATCGAAGAATTTAAGGACAATCCGCTTGTAATTGGCCTATTTTCAAAGTCAGCAATCCTTACAGCTTTTAAAGCAGTGATGCAAAGATCTCTTCAATCAACCTCTATTGTAATTTTGATATTTACAATTATCATTTCTATCGGGGTTATATATAATACAGCGATGATTACTTTATCCGAACGTATTTACGAATTAGGAAGTTTGCGTATCTTAGGATTCAGTTTAAAAGAAGTATTCGAAATTATAGCCTGGGAGTTGACGTGGCAGATATTTGTAGCTATCCCCATCGGGTGTTTTTTCGGGAACAAGTTAGCAAATCTAATTTTAAATAGTAACGAAACGGAAGGATTTAAAATTCCTGTTGTCATATTTCCTTCCACTTATTACTATTCAATACTTCTAGCACTCACCACCGCTGGAATCAGTTTTATAATTGTATATAGAAAATTAAAAACCATGGACTTATTAAGTGTACTCAAGGTGAGAGAATGATATGACAAAAGAAAGTATCTTAGAATTGATGAGAACAAAAAATGCAAAAATTGCAGTTGGTGTAATTTTGTTTTTAGGTTTTACTTTTTTAATTTTAAAAAAGGATCCAAAACCAGTAGAAGTATCCGTCGTCACCCAAGGTGTTTACAGACAGATCCTATCTGTTCAAGGAAAAACAAAAATCAAAGAACTCTATACAGCATATTCTCCTGTAAATGGTGTTATGCGCCGAGTGGAGTTGCATGCCGGGGACAAAGTTTCGAAAGGTATGACTCTACTCTCAGTCGACTGGGATATGCTTAAAATAGTTAAGGCAAGTGCCAATGGCCAAATTCTTAAAGTATACCGTGAAAGTGCAGGGCCAGTGGCCATGGGTGAACGAATTTTGGACTATGGAGATATTTCAAAAATTGATGTATCCGCATTTATTTTATCAGAAGATATGCCTGACCTCGATCTCAAAGACAAAGTGCTTTTGACAGGATTCGGTGAGAACGTTTTGGAAGGATCTGTTTCTATTATCGAACCTTCAGCGGTTACAAAAATTTCATCCTTAGGTGTAGAAGAACAACGTGTTCCTATTTTCATTGAGTTCGATCCGCCACCTGGAATTGGTGATGGTTACGAATTAGAATGTAAAATCATTTTATTTGAAAAACCAAGTGCGATTGTTATACCTACATCTGCTTTATTCCGTGAGGATGAAAAATGGGCTGTATTTACCATTGAAAAGAAAAGAGCAAAATTACGTTTTGTTGAAGTAGAACATCAAAGTGAAGGTGTAAGTATGATTAAAAGTGGCCTTTCTGTGGGAGAATCTGTTATACTATATCCTGGTGATACAGTTGTAAATGGAACGAAAGTTATACCCGAATAAGTACGCTCGATTCTTTAGGTAAGGTGAAATAAAATTTAGATCCCTTACCTACTTCACTTTCAACTCGGATAGAGCCTCCATGTTTTTCCACAAATTCTTTACATAAGATCAAACCCAAAGCAGTACCTCTTTCTCCAATGGTACCTGGCATGCTAGTTTGTTTTGCGTCGATACGGAACAGCTTATTCTGAATTTCTGCTGTAATGCCAGTTCCAAAGTCTGAGATACAAATTTCAAAATCATCCCCTATAGATTCAGAAGAAATTTGGATGTCCCCGCCTGGATGAGAATACTTCACAGCATTCGATATTAAATTTCTAAGGATGGTCTCTATCATTTTCTCGTCTGCATAGACCATAGAATTAGGATCTACAGAATTCTTTACCACAATTGATTTATTTTGAATCGAAAACGAAACTGAAGCAATAGCGGATTCGATGGAACGAAACAATGATATTTCTTCTGGGAAAAAAGCAATCTCGCCTGTTTGAGACCGTGCCCAAGTTAAAAGATTTTCTAGTAAAACATATATTTCACCAGAAGACTGAAAAAGAATGCTCAAATCATTCTTTGTACGTTTTAATGGTCTCGTATCCAAATCCTCTAAAATCATCCCTGCAAAAGTATTCATCCCGCCAATTGGACCCTTCAAATCATGTGCGATGATAGAGAAAAATCTGTCCTTTGTATGATTTAACAGTTGCAATTCGGAATAAAACTTATCTTTTTCGACTTCTGCTCTTTTCCTTTTATCAATGTTCCTTGATACTCCCAATATATTGATAGAACCATTCGGGTTCCATTGGAATACAGTGTTTGCTTCAATCCAAATTGTAGATCCATCCTTACAATACTGCTCGACTTCATCACTAAATGGTTTTCTTTCACCGGTTTCTTTGAATTCTTGGATCCGTATTTGTAATGTATCTAATATTTTTTTTGTTGAGGTTGGAGTAAGAGTGTCTTCTAACGAATGTTTGATAGCTTCTTCCGATGTGTATCCAGTGATGTTAACAACCGATGGACTAACATAGAGATATTTTTTTTCATCGAAGTTTAAAACCCATATAACATCTGTAGTATTTTCTGCAAGTAATTTATATTTTTGTTCACTCTCTTCTTGGCTTTTGATGAATATATCAATACACATCATCAGGAAACCAAATGTCATCATTACCGAAGTTACATAAAAAAACAGATAAGTTATATCTTGAATGGGTCCCTTCCCGAATGCAATTTGCGAAACGGAAACATCAGCGAACGTATAATACAAAAAACGAAGGAATAAAAAAATACCACAAGCCAGGTAGAAAACTGCCGTAAACCAACTTGACAAGCGAGCCTTTTGGTTTGCACCTAAAATTGTTTTGCCTGAAATTAATAGTTGTAAACTGGCAGCAAATGAGATCAAAGAAATTCTATACTTAGGTGGAATGTCCGAAAAATGATGAAAAACTAATAATATAAAAACTAGAGCCACAGAAAAGATACCGGACTTCCACATTTGTCTCCGATTGAACATTAAAAGTATTATATTATTCGAATATACTAATGATAAAAGAATAAGGGAGTTCCCCGCACTAATGGAGACCCAATCGGGTATTACACCTCTTAGAGCACCCATGACAACCCATCCCAAGGCTTGTAACAAAGTAGCAACGGACCAATCCTTTACAAACCGAAGCTTTTGGAAATACCCCCTAGCGGCAAACCAAAGTCCACCCGACATTAACAAACATCCAATTATGTTAATAAAAACGACTGTGCGGGGATCAATATTCATTTTGGTTGGGGAAAATCCGAGATTTCAAATAAATAGTTTTTTCCTATGTAATTTTATCAACTACAAATGTTAATTTGTTAAGGAAATTCACTAAAATAAGAAGGAAAGAACCTCAAAACCAGAATTAGGTGGTGTTGGTCCGAAACTTACAATGACCCCAAACATTGCTTTATAATATGATAGCTATACTTTGAAGCCGATCTGTTAGATTTTTGAGAATTGATTTAGCAGATATACCAAAGCAGTTTCAAATTCCTTCCGATTCGCTAGTAATGTTACTTCTTTTATTTTCCCTTTGGAAAACGAGGTGAAGGCTAGGGCATTACCATGAATAAAATCGATCAGAATGTTTAAAATTTTCTCTGTCTCCGCCACTGGGTAGGATTTTTGGAGCAACTGTTTCAGCTTTTGATTGAGTGATAAAACAGAAGGGAAATCTTCATGAGAATTTTTGATTAAGTATAAAGACATTCCTGGGTAATCAATAAATAGATTCCAATAAGTTATAAGAATTTTCTTAATACTGCTATTAGAATTTTTTTCAAAAAATAGAGCCTCTTCTTGGAACCGATTGAATATCTGTTCTACCATTGCCTTCGTAAGTTCTTCCTTATTATCAAAATAATGGTAGATTGCCATTGGGTCCAATTCCAATTTTGTAGCCAATTTTCGCATACTAAAGGATTCATATCCCTCTTTTTCGCAAATTTTTAAAGCAGCTTGTATAATTTTTTGTTTCATTTTAATTTGATTAATTCTACGGTGTAGAAACAAAAGCTCTACGACGTAGAATTAATATTGAATATGGTAAATTATAAAGCATTTATTGCAAGCAGTTTAGACGGATTTATAGCAAGATCCGATGGTTCACTCGACTGGTTAACATCCAATGAATATACGTTAGAAGACAATGATTTAGGATATTCTTCTTTTATGCAGAGTATCGATTGTATTGTTATGGGTAGAATTACTTTTGAGACAGTATTGCACTTTGAGCCATATCCATTTGCAACTGTTCCGGTTTATGTATTAACTCGGAATCCTGGTTACAAGTTTGAATCTCACCACCCAGTTTCTATATTCAATGGAAAACTCGAAGAGTTGACTTCAATTTTAGAAAAAAAACAAGTTAAATCCGCCTATGTAGATGGAGGGCAATTGATTCAATCCTTTATCACTGAACAGATATTAGATGAAATTACCATCACAAGAATCCCTGTTTTACTAGGTTCAGGATTGCCCCTGTTTGGTTATTTGGATCAAGAGCAGAAACTAAAACACATCCAAACTCTGACTTATGCAAATGGCTTTGTTCAATCGAAGTACCATCTGATATAACATGAACTTTCTGAAAGAATATTGCCGAAAATGTATTCTTTAGTTGAAGGAAAGAGGGAACTGTGTTAGAGGTTTTAGGACAAACCCACAAGCCCACCTCCACCACCCTATTCAGGGCGGGGGCTTTCTAGGAGTAATGAGACATAATGCTGACCATTGACTCTCCACAAGACCCTAGGCTTGCCGCCTACCAACTCCTCAAAGCAAAGGAGGATCCTTCCGATCGGTTTATTGCAGACCATGAAAAAACAGCAATCCGCCTTCTCAATTCCACTCTCCGGGTAGAGTCGGTGTTCTGCACACCAAAGTATTGGGAAAAACATAAAGACCTCATCCAATCCAAATTGTCAGACACTAACCAGTGTTTTGTTGCCGATAAATCACTATTTGAAAAAACCATAGGATTTTCTGTCCACCAAGGATTTATGGCAGTAGGTTATCAAAGATGGAATTCCTTATCAGAAATTGAATCTCCCATACTATTAGTAAACTCCATCGTTGATAGCGAAAACATTGGATCTATTCTACGTACAGCAGCAGCATTTGGAATCCAATCTGTTCTTTTTGATTCGAAATCAGCCTCACCTTATTTGCGTCGAAGTGTCAGAGTTTCCATGGGGTCACTATTCCAAATCCGATTGGTTCGCATTCCCGACCCAAGAGAAACAATAATCTCTTTGAAAGCATCAGGAAATCTAATTTTATCTCTTAGTCTACCGAGAGAAGGAACGGATTTAACATCTAAAACAAAGTCTGTTTATGAAGTGGGTAAACAAAACAAATTTGTACTGGTCGTTGGTAATGAAGCGGAAGGGATAGAGTCGGAGGTTCTCAGTTTATCGGACCAATTAATTTACATACCGATGAAAAACCAAATTGACTCCTTAAATGTATCACACGCACTCGCAGTTGCTTTATCGCATCTGCTTGGTTAGTTACATTAGTTTTCCCAATCCCAAAAAAAATCTTTATTTGTCATTTCAGGCTCTGTATCTGCCGGGTTTGTGATTCCGTCAATTGACTGTTCTTCCAAGTCTTTTTTTGCAGACTCCAAATCTAAGGTTTCTTTCAGCCAATACTCTTCTGTACCGAAATGAGGAAACAATGATGGAAAAGAAGGATCTTCCCATCGCTTCGCAATCCATGCAGCATAATGAATGTATCTGACAATACGAAGAGGTTCTACCAATTGCAGCCAGTTTTCATCAAACTCAGCAAACATTGTATAACCTTGCAGGAACTGGAACAAATCATTTTTTCGGTCTGATTCACCTAACGGGAGTAACATCCAAAAATCTTGAACAATGGGCCCTGTTAAAAAATCATCAAAATCTAAAATACTATACCCTTCTGGCGAAACGAGCAAATTTCCTTTGTGGCAATCACCATGAATTCGTTGGAATGGAATTTGGTATTCTTTCACTAAAGACTCAAAAATTTCAAAAGATCTTAACGCCGTTGCCTTATACCTTTCCGCCAAAGCATTGTTTGGTATCAGATTTTTGTTTAGTATAAAGTTTAATGATTCCAAGCCGTATGTAGGAATATCTAAAGTAGGACGATGGATTGAACTTGATCGTTTTCCAACGGCATGAATCCTTCCGAGAAGTGCACCTACTCTTTCCAAATCTCCGCCGGCGATTTCTTCCACAATCCGACCATTCCGAAGTGGCCAAATTGCAAAATAAATTCCAGACCATTCAAATAGAGTTTTCTCCTCAATGGCAATCGGAGTTAGAACGGGAATTTCTTCCAAAGCGAGCTCTTGTAAAAAAGTATGTTCTTCCAAAATTTCATCGTAGGACCACTTTCCTGGTCTATAAAACTTTACAACGATTCTTCCCGCATTTGATGTTTCAATATCGTACACACGATTTTCAACACTATTTAAAGGATAGAACCGTCCCGTAGGTTCATAACCTAATGATTCTAGAGCGTTTAGTATGGTATCGGGTGTTAGCTGGTAGAACGAGTGATTGATATCCAATTTGATAATTTAACTTACGATCCGATTTCGACCAGAAGACTTTGCTTCATACAAAAGTTTATCGGCAGTCCTGAGTAGTTCCATTGGATTTTCTATAGGTGTGATGTCTCCGCCTGCCACCCCGCCACTAAAGGAAATTTTAAATTTTTGTCCAGTCTCCGATTGTAATTCAATATCAGAAACCATCTCGCGAATTTTATCCAATACTCTTGCAGCGTCGACAACCGCCGTTTCTGGAAAAACAATCACAAATTCTTCACCACCAAATCGAGAAATGATATCTGACTTCCGGAGAGATGATTTTAATTCTGAAGCAATTCGTTTTAACACAATGTCTCCCGTTTCATGACCATAGGTATCATTGACTTTTTTAAAAAAATCAATATCGATCATCGCTAAAGAAAGATTGTGTTTGTGTCTTTTACACCTTTGGAACTCTTGATCAATCCTCTCTTCCATATAACGACGGTTATATAGCCCAGTCATTACGTCACGGATCGCAGTTTCTCGCAACTGATCATGTAAAGATTTCATTCTTAAAGCGCTGAAGATTCTAGCTAAAAGTTCAATCTCTTTGGCAGGTTTAGTAATATAATCAGTAGCACCTGCCTCAATTGCTAGTTTAAGATTCTCAGGTTCCGTATGGCCAGTAACCATAATGATAGGAAGCCAACCCACTGGAGAGGAAGAGAATATTTCTGAGATAAGTTCAATCCCAGATCCATCAGGTAATTCCCAATCGAGGAGGACCACATCAATTTGGTCTTTGATAATGATCGCCCTGGCATCAGAAAGAGACACTGCTTCAATGGGAACGTATCCATGATTCGAAATCCATCGGTTGAGAAGTTTTCTTTGTAATTCAGAATCTTCTATGATGAGAATTTTTTTTCCTTCTTTCTCCATTCACCAAGGATTTCATTTTTTCTTTTTTTTACCTAGTATTTTTTCAACTTCTCCCTCTTCTAAAGGAACTTTTACTACAGTTCCTCCTTCTTTACGGATCTGGTCCATATCAACTACAGCTCCCGTCAAGAGACGAGATGCTCTTTTCGAACCATCTTTTACACCATAAACGACCCACTTACCCCCTTCAAGGGATAACACTAAGTATGTACAATCGGCGACTGCAAGTACCGAATGCGCTGATATATGGGATACAAATTCATAACTGAGTACAATCCCTGATCCAATCATTACGCCTGAAGGGACACCAACTGCTTTTGTTAATTGATACACGCCGTAGGTAGTTCCTGTCCCAAAGGAGGCAGCCGTCCCCACTACTCCGACAGTTCCCGCAACTACTTTCGAGGAAGTATATGTGACTGTTTGTGCTGTTGCCGAAGCTCCTGCAAACGTTGCTCCAGTCACCGTTCCAGATACAGCAAGGCCTCCACCGAGAACCGTTTGTCCAGTAGTAACACCCACAAGGCTCATCGGAGCCAAAATATATTTACCGGAAGATTCAGTAACAACAGCAGCAGTTTTTACGGAATAAGCAGTTGTTTTTCTAGCAACAGCAGAAGTTACCTTCGCACCTTTTTCCATAGACTGAACAGATTCGTTTAATACAACTTCCGTACTATTCAATAATGCACCTAACGCAAGTTCTATACTTGGAGCCGTAATGTATACCACTCCCTTTCCTGCTAATGCAAAAGTTTCCACTAAACAATAAAGACCTGTACCCGCAGAATTAGTAACAACAGCAGCAGGATAAATGATTCCATTCCAAGTAATATACCCAACAGACAATAATGTCATTTTCCCAATAGGTTTGATTATACTATCGTAAAACAATGCCTTGGTGGTTCTTGAAAATGCTTTGAGTAAAGCCAAGGGAACTCCCTCCCCATCAGCAATGGATTCCAAATCAGCTTTGGCCCGACCCAACTCTTGCGAAGTATCTTGTCCAAAAGTAAAGATGGTTTCTTTCCAACTCCCAAATATTTTCTCAGAAACAGAAGAACGAAGATCTTCAATCTCCGAAAATCTTCGTTTCCAACTCCCAGACTTCAAATCATCATAAGTATCATTATAAGTAGATTTAAGTACCTCGTCTAAATCAACATATCCATAGACGGTTGACTCATATACCTTTTGGAATTCTTCCTTATACTCATTGAATCTTTTTTTCGCCGAGGGCGAACGGTCCACTGCTTCTTTATGGTTTAGTTGCATATCCGCCCATTCATTCCAATCTTTTCGAATGGCTTCTGAGTTTGTGACAACCGCTTTATGAGTGTCCATCCCTCGTTCCAAGGAAGATCCAACCATCCCGTAAGATTCTGCTACCGAGGCGTACATAATAAATAACCCTGGTTTGGTGGCGTTTTCATTGAGATATTGAACAGCGGCATCACCCTTTTCGCTTACCTTTCCTGCAGCAGACCAACTCATTTTGGTTCCATCTTTGACAATGACAACCGACTCTCTTGCCTTTAAAACAGAACGGGAAAATTCGTCGCTAGCAAACCCGATTCTTTGACCCATCACAAATACGGTAGATTCATGAAAGGGAGGGACAAATTTGATGCTTGTCCCTTTTACCGGAAGGGCTCCTTGGTAATAAAGAGACGAGTGACCTTCGATTGCTAATTTTTTGGTATTCTTGAGTGGATCTTCTGTTTTTTTATCAGAGCCCGAACAATTTTGGAAGAATACAGAAAGTAAAATAGAAACTAAAATTATTTGATACATGTTTGATTTCATTTTTTTTCAGAGGCCTTTATTGCATTTGCACGTTTCGATTGTTCTGCTATTTCTGCATCCAATACTTTTTTTATTATTTTTGGATCGTCAGTAAGGATCTTTACTTTTCCTGCTTTTTTTGCTTCTTCTAAATTGATGACTGTTCCTGTCGGTGCATCGTCAAATCCTGCGTAGTTACCTTTCACAACGGCAATCACTACACGGGGGCCATCATAAGTAATGAATATTGGTCCATCCACTGCTGCTAACACTAATTGTGAAGGAAGAACTGTGAGGGCAGTGTATCCTAAAATCATACCAGAACTCATCGCATAAAATCCAGCCTCTGCGCTTCCTTTCGACAAATCATATACCATCCCCGTGGCGTATGCTCCAGTATCATAGGTGGCTCCACCAACAGCCCCGATCGTTCCCCCAGCAGTGGTGGCTGCAACAGATGTCACTTGGTTGAAGGCAGCAAGTGTAGTTCCACCTGTATAGGTTGGAATAGTGGATGATGCAGAAAGTATCCCAATGGAACTAAAAAGACCCGCTTCCAAAGTTGGCGAAATGACCCGATAACCCGACTTAGTCGAATAATAAAAGACAACACCTGTCGAAATCAATGCATTCGCTGAAAAGTTCATTGTTTGCGAAAGGGGAACATAAACCCCATTTACCACCAATATCTCTCCCGTATTTTTACCCGTTTTGACAATGGGAGAGACCATCACTTCTTTGAGTGCAACGGAATATCCTTGGAATATATCAACGAGTGCAAGGAGTGAATTCCCACGATCTCCTGATTCTTCATAATTTTTTGTAAACTCATCGGAGGCTTTCGAAAAGGAATCACCCCATGCAGAAACTATATTTTTCGAATTCTTGTTTAATGTTGTAACAAATAAATCATTCAACGTATCAGTAGTTTTGCTACGTTCTCCAGAGATTTCGCCCAAAGTGGAGCGCATAAGTTTTATGTCTGAATCCATTTTCGGAACCATATAAATATAACCTAACACAAACCTGGAACCTGCTTCTTCAAAACTTTCTTTTGAAACCTTCCACTCAGCTTTGCTCAATTGCCAACCAGCATCATAGATATCTTCTGTTCTTCTCGAAGAATCTGCGATCCCACTGCCAGTCCAGGAAAGAACGGAAGTCATAGTTTCGCCCAATTTACCAGGATAGTCGACACTACGTTTTTTTAAATGCACAAGTATCATTGCCTTGGCAACTCGTGCGCTGATTCCACCATTTTCATAGGCCAAATCCATACTCTTTTTCCCTGAAGGAATGACTGCCCATCCATTCGCCAAAAGGTTCTTTCTCGAACCAAGGGAGTTGGCAGTAAGCGGAGCAATTTTTTTGAATGATTGCGGCTTGTTGGAAGTAAACACGGATTCACCAAGTATCTTATCAGTTTTTTGTGAACCAGAACATTGCAGAAATAAGGTGACGGCTAACAGGGAAAAGGATTTTACAGAAACAAGTTTCATAAGATGAGGGAACGGTATAGAAACGTTTGAAATATGCAATATAAAAAAAGAACCATCCTGCTTAATCCATGTTTAGTGAGGCAAAAACGCCACATTAGATTATTTACGTGACCCTATAGATTCAATAATAATCATTACACCTATGAAGAAACTGAACATATATCTTGCACTCATTGCCTTGGTATTGTGTGTCATCATCATCATCCGAAAAAACGATCTAACCTTAAACAAAATAGCCACTTTGATGGCTATATCCACTCCCACTGAAGTTTTCGACTTTCATAGCGCAGACTTAATCGCAAAACAAAAACTGAAGTCTAAATTTTCTCCCACTCCTGAATTCAAAATTCCTGGGCTAGATGGAATCAGCTATGATGAGTATAGACAAATCGAATACAAACCCGATGTAGCAATTTGGAAAAATCTGGCCCTCCCCTACCAACTCCACTTCTTTCATCCAGGACATATCTATAGCAACGGAATTCAAATTTACGAAGTGATTAATGAAAAACCTGTAGAAATCCCTTATGATGCTTCACGTTTTAATTTTGGTGATTTGCCACTCACAGACTCTTTCACAGAACTAACCAAAAACCTACATTATACTGGCTTTCGCATTCATTATCCTATCAATCAAAAGGAATCATTAGAAGAATTTTTAGTCTTTCAGGGATCCTCTTATTTCAGAGCCATTTCCAAAGGTCAGGTCTATGGATTATCTGGAAGAGGACTTGCTATCAACACTGGCCCAAAAGACAAAGAAGAATTTCCTGTCTTTGAAAGTTTCTATATCAAACGACCACAAAAAACCGACACTGCCATTACTATCTATGCCATCATGAATAGCGAATCCGTAGTTGGTTCGTATGAATTCATCGTAAAACCTGGTGAGGTCACAACCATTGATGTACGGACCAAAATCTATCTACGTAAAAAAATCAAACGCCTGGGTTTTGCTCCCGTCACTTCCATGTATTTATATGGAGAATCCGACAATCCCATTTTAGGAAACATCCATCCCGAAGTTCATGACTCAGATGGTCTACTCACACAAAACAAATCGGGAGACTGGGAGTGGAGGCCACTCATCAATCCCAAGAAAACCCAACTAACAAGAATTTCATTAGATTCTCCATTAGGATATGGACTTATCCAAAGAGATCGTAAGTTCAAAAGTTACCAAGATGAAAAACTCAAATACCACTTAAGACCAAGTGTATGGGTAGAACCAAAAGGTGATTGGGGAAAAGGAAATTTGTATTTACTCGAGTTCACAACCAATTTAGATTCCGATGACAATGTTACTACTTTTTGGGAACCCGCCGTCCCACCAAATCTAAACGAAGGTTATGAATTCCAATATACACTCCATTATACGGAAAAATCTCCCAAACAACATACACTCGGAAAAGCATCTGCTTTTTACAGAGGAGTCGACCCCTTATTTCCAAAAGAAAAAGTCTTCACACTTTACTTTACAGGCGACTATCTAAAATCTTTGGATCGGAGAACTACTCTCAAAGCAATCATCAAAAACAATATAATCCCTACCGAACAAATTCGTTATAAAATTGAAAAAATTTCAGAATTAGACCAGTGGCGTTTACAAATCTGGTATCCCGCATCTATAAATGAATCAGATTGGTCTATTTTCCTTGAAAACCAAAATCAAAGAATAACTGAAACATGGATTTATCGCGATGGCTTATCCAAATAACATGGAATATTTGAACGAGTTTAGCGAGAGGATCCGTTCCTACTTAATTTTAAGTGGGATCCATAACGAATATAAAATCGCGGAAATTTTAAACGATTTTTTCAAATCCACACATTTAGATATAAACTTCCCATCCGATTGGAAACTTTGGCAGAGTTATTTACAAAACAAAAAAATAGAACCAACTCATCTATTACCAATCGCTGGTAGGTCTTGGCAATTCGGATCCATGATTCCGCAGTCTGCTGAATGGAAACGAGACACTAAACAAAAGAAACAATCTATTATCGGTTCTTTAAAACCACTGTTTATCATTGCTTCTATTTTCCTTTGGAGCCTTCTCTACTACTTAATTATATTTAGGCTGTTATGATCAATATCCAACGCACAGTATTCTTTTTAACTTTTATCACACCTGTCATCTGGGGTTTTAGTTTATTTATTGAAATCATTTCTTTTCGAGGAATTGAAATCACTGAATACTATCAATTCATAACTCTGATTTTTCTTTTGCCAATGTTGTCCTATGGAGCAAACACAGCCCTTTTCGGATTTTTACTATCTTTCAAAAAAAATGGAGACCCACTTCTTAGGGCAAAACAAATCCCAGAAAACAATTTAGATTTTCCATTACTAGAATCTATCCATGTCGCCGTAGTGATGCCAGTGTACGAAGAAAACGAAATTTCAATTTTTTCTAGAATCAAAGTTATTTTCGAATCAGTAGAAAAAAAACATAAACTGCCAAAACTAGACTTTTTTATTCTGAGTGACACAAGGACTCCAGAAAAATGGATCAAGGAAGAAGCCGCCTATATTGAGTTATGTGAATCGACAAAAAATTTCCATACCTTCCACTACCGCAGGAGAAAAAGCAACCTAAACGGAAAGAGTGGGAACATCGCAGATTTTTGCAGAAGGTGGGGGAAAAAATATAAATATATGGTCATTCTCGATGCCGATAGCCTTGTCTCAGGAGAACTGATCATCCAACTCATTGCAAATATGGAAAAAAATCCATCGGCAGGCATCATCCAATCCAGCACCAAAATTTTTCGCACCACTACCTTATTCCAAAAATTAACAGAATTTTCTTCGTATCTCTTCAGTCCTTTTTTCTTAAAAGGAGCCGGTTTTTGGCAAATCAACTCTTCGGGATACTGGGGACACAATGCCATCTTACGAGTGAAACCATTTATGGAACATTGTGCACTCCCCCACCTTCCCGAATACGGAGGCCTTGGTGGAAAGATTTTAAGCCACGACACCGTCGAAGCCGCTTTGATGCGAAAAGCTGGGTTTGATGTTTTATGTGCTTATGAGTTAGAGGGAAGTTACGAAGAAAATCCACCTAACATTATCGATGTTCTCAAACGAGACCAACGATGGTGCCAAGGAAACCTGCAACATTTTTGGTTTTTATTCGGCAAAAAAATTCCCTTTATTAACCGAATCCATATTCTTAACGGTATTTTATCCTATCTCAATTCACCGATCTGGATGTGTTATATCATCTTAAGTTTGTGGAACTACCTAGAAGACAGCAAATATTTGAATTATTCGATGTTACCCGAAGAATATGAATTCTTTAAATCGCAAATTTATGATCCACTCTATATTAAACTTTTATACTTATCTTTATTGTTGTTATTTCTTCCCAGAGTGCTTAGCTTTATAAGTCTTCCTATTTTACAAATCCTAAAAAAATTCCCAGCCTTTCTACTGGAAACCGCTTTTTCGATACTCATCGCTCCCATCTACATGATCTACCATAGTATCTTTGTTTTTTCCATCCTACTAAACAAACGAATCACTTGGGGCCCACAAAATCGCGATGCCGACTCAGGATACAGTATCCCCTACATACTCTCTTCCTTTTTTGGAGTTACCATTCTCGGTTTCGCATGTGCTTACATAAGTTACACCCACTCCCCAATGTTATTTGTTCTAACAATGCCTATTTGGATCGGCTGGATTTTATCCATTCCTCTGGTAATCCTCACTGGGAAAGAGCAAAAACCATTAAACGAAATACTAAACCCTTCTTTTTGGAAACCAAATAAAAACTTAATTGATCGCTTAGAAGAGGAGTTAACATCACACAAAAATAGTTATCTCGAAGGTCGCGAATTATTTTTTGCCTTAGTGCATCCTATATTTCACAATAGGCACAAACAACTCCAAGGGAATAAACTTTACCAATCTAAACTTCCTAAATCCATCGAAGAAGATCTTGATGTTCTATTAAAACAAGGACCCGAACATTTAGAAAAAAAGTCTCTTCTGAAAATATTATCCAACAGAGAGTTACTCGATTCCTTCTATTCGAAATTTTGGACTTCTAAAAAAACAGATTGGGCAAAGTATTGGACAACCATTTGGGAAGAAATCAACCCATCTTTTTTTCCATCAATTTCCAATAATAAGAAGACCGATTCAAATCCTCAATAAATCCGCAGTGCCCACCTTTCGACTCAATCACAACTTCTAAATACGAGGAGGGAGGGATCTCTGCAAATTCCTTCCACGGAATGACTGGATCATCCATAGAAGTTAGAATGGTTGTTGGAATCCGAACAGATTTAAAAAATAAATCATTCAAAGTATAAGAATCAAAATACTCATCCACCGATGAAAAATGAGAGAACTCTCTCACCATTTTTTCCGTTAAATGCATCACCGATTGGTAATCGTCCAAATCATCAAAGGAATACAAATGAGGAAATAAATTTGCTTTTTTTACGAGAGATGTTTTCCATGAATTCAAAAAATACTTTCGCAGAAAAGGATGTTCATCCATTTTTATAGTGGCTCTTTTTGGATCCAAAGCAGGGCTAAATGCAAAACAATGTTTTAACCCGGGAATTTGATCTGCCACTTTTGAAAGCGAATGACGAGCTGCCATCCGCAAGACAAAGTTCCCTCCCAATGAAAATCCCGCCAAATAAACAGGCCCCTTAGAACCAAAAGTTTTAACAAGTTCTCGCACGGCTTCATAAGTTTCAGGAAGCAAACTGCCGTTAAATATTTCTTCGTTCAGATGATGAGTATCACCATGGTCTCTCAAATTCAGCCTATAAACAGAAAAACCTTTTTTTAAAAAAAATCTCGTGGTTCGAACAATATAACTGGAATGAATGCTACCTTCCCATCCATGAACCAATACAACGAGCCCTTTAGGATGAGGCACTTCATGGACACGCGCAAGAAGTGTTGTGCCGTCTTTTGCCTTCACCGACTTCCACTCACCTGCAATGGAATGCCCATATCGTTTGTCTGATTTAGATTTAAAGGAAGCCATAAATGACTGAACCATGGCGCCAGAAAGAATGGGTAAAGGTTTAAAAAGGCTCATAGGTTATCCCCAACTTTGAGTGAATTGGGATAATTTTCAATAAATTATCCTAGACGATTCAAATCAATTGCAACATCAATTGACAAAGCTAAAAAAGAACTTAGGATTCAATTATGAAATATCTATTTCCTTTTCTTCTCATATTTCTCATCACCTGCCAAAGTTATATGCCATGGAAGTCTGAATGGAGAACAAAGGATGGCACGGAAGTTTTTTATGCTGCCGTTTCTGCAAAAGCAAGTGCACAAGCCATTGAATCTGGCAGTTTAGCAATGCGAAGGAGCACTTGCATCAATGCAACAAATCTCCTCTCCACTTCTCCAAAACTGACCTCCATCCTTCTCGAACAAGAATCCATCCAACTAGACGAAGTAGAGACCAAGGATTTAGGTCGACTCATTTCAGCTCACAAAATCAAACCAAAACAAGATTCCTGCCAGCCGGAAGATGATGGCTATTTTTTCGCAAGCCCCGCTTGGGAAACCTGCCAATGCCTCTATATCATCGAATATCCAGGTGGCAGAAACCAATTCCGCCAAGACTTAACCCAAGTTAAATGAAGCCACAAAAATCCGAGGGGCTTTTTACAATACAGAGAATTTTTGACCCTACGACGGAACCCTACTTAGGAATCGCTTTAAAATGTTCCCAATAAGAAAGCTGTAAGCCGCTCAAAACCTCTGGACCTCGGATCTGCGAAAGAGCAAAACTTGTCGAAAAAGAGAGTCGCCTTTCACTCCACGCCAAAAACTCTTTCCAATCCGCGTCTTTATCTTTTCTTAAAAAATTCTTTTGTATATTTGTATGTACTTCGTATTTAAGAGAAGGCTTCGGATTCGAACAAGACTCAGGTTTGGACGTAATTCCAATTCGGGGTGTCACCTGCACTACAGGAGTTAACTCCTTTTTTGGACTGAAATCCAAACCAGACTCAACCGTCGGTACCACCGGTTTCAAAAATCGCTTCCTACCATCAAATCCAGTTTGTTCCAGAAGCCCTTTCTTTTTTAATTGTGAAACCAAACGCGACACTGTATCTCGTTTCAATCGCAACACCGCACCCAAATATTCATTCGAGGCAAAACATCCGCCCTTGGCATGCAAAGAAACTATCTCTGCATACAACCTAGTCTGGTTCGGCGTAAGGCCCAAATCTTCCATCCACTGGGCGACCCAAACACCGGTTCTCTTTGATTCATTCATAACGACCCCTTATGCCCAACACAAGCCTTCGGCATCCAAAAAAAGTTTTCTTTTTTTAGATTCGCAACAACAGGAAGACAAACCTTCGGTGCTGTTACTAAAAACTGGGAAGTTCTTACGAACGTCCTATTTGGAATTCATTGGAATTCCAGGTGATGTATATAAGCGGAATAAATTGTGGAAGACCGCTTTTGGATATGGAGACACCTCCCCTATCCAATCTCTATTAGCACTAGATTCGATTTTCTGTCAAGTTTAATGTGACATAATTCTAGGACTCAAAAAGACTGAATCCTAGCCAAAACTGCATAAAGAAAATTTCTGATAGGGAGTAGGGGAACCTTAGAAGGAAAAACTGCCGAGAAAAAGAGGAGAGAAGTCTCTCTGAACTGCTTCCACACAATTCAGAGAGTTTACATCACCCGGTTAAAGGGGTTACGTACAATCTAACAATCTACAAATAAAGTACAAGAATTTTTTCTCAAAGACCAAAATAAAAAACTACGGAAAACTTGGGGCGCATCGAATCCATTCCTATTTCCAAATTGAAACCGAAACGACCAGGCTCTCCGCTACAATCTTTCCCTTCGAGAAAGGATTTCCGCTTCGATCCTTTGCGCGGAATTTTTTTTCTACGCAAAGACTGCAATTCCGAACTAACTATTCCTGACTCAAAGACCTTTCTAATTTCAAGGTACGCCGGCGTACTTTTTTAAAAAATATTCTTTATTTTGATTTTTAATTGCACCAAGATGCACCAATCACAAACTCATTTTGCAATGAAGATCATTACAGTTGCCAACATCAAAGGTGGAACTTCCAAATCCACTACCGCCATCCACTTAGCCTTAGCTCTTTCAAAAAAAGGATCCACTTTGGCCATAGACATGGACCCACAAGCGGATCTTTCCGACTTTTTTTTCCCAGAAGAACCCGTCGAATTTTTTGACTCAGGGAATACTCTCTCCGTTTTAAACGCGGAAACCACACTCACAGAATCAGTAAAACCATCAAACAATATTGATGTGTTACCATCAATCATCGAACTTTCTGACTTAAGTTATCTTGCGTCAAAAGATTTTTCGATGATTCCCCGCCTAAAAAATATTTTATTAAAAGCCAAATACGACTACGTAGTCATAGACACTCCCGGGTCCGGATCCTCTGAAAATATTGCCTCCTATCTTCCTGCTTCAGTAATTCTCGTTCCGGTGACACCATCCAAATGGGCAGTCAGAACCGTTGCCCAAGTTCTCAAAAAAGTAGATGAAGCAGAAAGATTCGACGAACAATCCAAAAAAAAATCAGTTATGATCCTCCCCTCTCAGTGGGGAACCTCGCAAAAACAAATGGATCTTCTCGAAAAACTAAATACCATCAAAACCTTAAAAATCCTAGAACCGATCCCTAAAAACGACAGCATTCGGGACCGTACAGAAACCGGAAAACCTCTACAAGAAGGAAGTGCTCCCTGGAAGGCTTTCGAAACTTTAGCGGAGAAACTAAAATAAAGTACGCCGGCGTACCTGATCAAAAAAATGAAGAACAAAGCAAACTACAACCCAGCAGATATCCTTTCTAGAGCCACAGCCAGAACCTCTTCCCTAAACCCATTTTTAAAAGAAGAGGGGACTTCTAATCACAATGCTACAGACATCCCCGTTGACCAAATCCTAACAGAAAATAATCCAAGAAAAACATTTAACGAATCCACCATCAGAGAACTTGCAGAATCCATCTCCCAATACGGGCTTTTACAACCAATTGTCGTAAGGAAAAAAGCAGGAAAGTACGAACTCATCAATGGAGAGAGACGGTTTCGGGCGCACAAACTTCTCAAAAGAAAAACCATTCTTGCGATCGTAAAAAACGTAGAACAAATTGATGTCTCCAAATTACCTGAAATCAAATTGGTTGAAAACCTTCAGCGCGAAGACCTCTCTGAATCTGACCTGGCCCTCTCTCTCCAGGAACTAAAAAACAGACACAAAGAAACCAACGAACAACTGGCGAAACGGATCAACAAATCTGGGCAATGGGTTAAAACGAAAATTGCTCATGCAGAGATTCTAAAAGAAACAAATATCAATACAGCTACCGACAAAAACCATCCCATCTTCCAAATTCCTACAAGTTTATTCACCGAAATTGCACCACTTGATGTACCTAATAGAAAAAAGGCCATCGACTATCTCATCAAAGGCCTGGAAAAAAAGGGGGACTTCCCTTCCCGAAACGACCTAAGGGATTTTGTACGCCCATTAAAGCCAAACAAACTCAAACAAACAAAACCAAAACTTAGCAACCTAGAACTAAAAGATCTAAAAAACAAACTTCTCAAAGTTAAAGAAAAGATATCTCAACTTCAAAATGAAAAATCAATCATTGAAGAGGCAATTCGTAAGTTCAAAAAATAACAAGCAGCAATCTTTCAAATTTAAGTTAGGTTTGTGAGCCCTACTTTTTTTAATAAAAGATAAGAAAAAAACTTGTACTCCATTCGAAAGCAGGCTAAATTGTTCTTAATCCTTAACCGGGTTGAACAATAAAAGCCCTGGGAAGTGTGGTAGCGACCCGGGGCCATTTTCCCTCTTTTCCCCCAAATCTCAAATCGAACATCTGACCCATCCCAATGAGACCTCCCCTGGATTATGTCTCATTTTTTTCTTGACGAAATTTTTGATTTTGTACATATAGGGAACGTTCGGGTCACACAACCGGACACGGCTCTATCACAATGCCGTAATTGTTCAAACCGGAATTCCTAAAAAAGTTCCGAAAGGACGTTCGAAAGAACTTCCAAATTTTCTTTTCTCTACTTTGGAAGGTTTGTTCTAAACAAAAAAACAAATCTTCCAAAGTAGAGTAGGGGAGATGCACCTTTTGGTGTATTGGCAAAAAACAACCAAACGCTCGTAGCCGGAGATGTGTTCGTTTGGAAGAAGGAACCTAAAATGAAAACAAATCGAACAGGAATTTGGATTCCCGTTTGGATCGAGAAATTGAATCTCTCTCATAGCCAAACTAAATTGTATGCAGAAATTGTATCCTTACATGACAAAGGCGGATGTTTTGCATCCAATCGTTATTTCGGTGAAGTCCTTAGCCTTAAGATGGACACAATCTCCCGGCTTATCACCTCTTTGAAAAAACTCGGTCTTTTGGAACAAACCGGATTCGATGGCAGAAGGAGATTCCTACGTCCACTTTTTTCAAATCCGATGACCAAAGAAATCATCTCCGAAAAAGTACCCTTGGAAAAAAATCCAACGCAAGACTTAAAGAAAAACGCAGAAAACCTCCAGGTCCGTCCTGCCCAAAAATCCAATGCAGGTTTGGAAAAAATTCAGTCTCCTTTTACTATTACATTAGAAGTACAAAAAAGAGTACAAAAGAAAAGTCCATGGGAAGAGTTTAAAAATTGGAGTGAAAAAACTTTATCGAAGTCCACCTATTGTCAGATATCCAATCTTTCTTCGCCAGAGTCTTTACAAGGAGCTTTAAGTTTGATTTGGGAAAATTGGAAGGAAACACAATATTACAGTGAATCATTAAGGTCAGCCATCAAATGCGCATATTAATTTTAAAATTCAATTTTCGATGAGGATGGATATGATAGTTTATCGACATAGAAAAACTGGCAATTTGTATCTTAAGTTAGATGAAGCCAAAAACTGTACCAATGCAAATGATGGCCAACTTATGGTGTATTATTGTGAATATGGAAAAGAAAATCCCATGAAATTTGTCAGAGAAAAAACTGAATTTTTGGAAAAATTTGAAGCTGTAAAACTTTAAAAAGTAGATACTTTATTTTGTAATGACATAGGGAGGTTGTTTTATGCAAACACTTACAACCGAAGAGACTCAGAAAATATTAGAAGAGATGACAATCAATTTCAATCACGGAGGAAGAAAGATTACCGTTCCACCGCAGATTTTCGTCGCAATGAAGGCTGAGATTTTATCTTACACCAAAGGGAAAAGTATCACTGTTGCCTTTCCTGTTTCAGAAGACCAAACAAATCCAATGGGGATGATGCAAGGTGGAGTGATTGCAGCGGCGTTTGACAATGCCTTCGGTCCTCTCAGTTACCTAGTGGCAAAACGTCCAACCACTACCATCGATATGAATATTCAATACATTCGTGGAGTGGCTGTAGGCCAACGAGTGATTGTTAAAGCATCAGTGGAAGCAAAAGGCTTCTCCACTATACACATGATAGGCGAGATGCGAACCGAAAAAGATAAACTTTTGGCAACTGCCACAACTAATCTTCTGATTTTAAAAATTCCAGGTGGGGGAGGGGAGTAGAAGAGGATTTAGTTTTTGTAATCGTATCTTTCTAAGACCATTTCAATGATCGTCGGGGTACAGGTTGTTGTATCATTAAAATGTTGGCTCATGATCACACCATGAAGAAAGGTTTTGATGAGAATCATCTCTTTGTCAGGGTCTTTGATTCCGTAAGATCGGAATCTTTCTTTCATTGCTTCTTTGAAAGGGGCAAAACGTTTTTCCACATTTTCTAACATCTTTTTTGAAAGTGAGACGGAACCGGGTTGGAAAAGACATACAGAAATCAAAACCATGGTTTTTCTTTCTTCTTTTGCGAATTGTATCGAACGAATAAAAAATTCCCTAACATATTCTTTAGCGGAAAGATTGGGTGGGATGTTGCTGTAAAACTTCTCTTGTTTTGCTAGGTGATTGTCTATGATTTGTTCAAAAATCTGGTTTTTGCTCTTAAAATAATTATAAGCAAGTCCCTTAGAAATTTTTGCATGGTTTGCAATCATTTCCATGGTAGTTTGTGAGAACCCATGTTTTGCGAATAAAACAATGGCGGAGGTGAGAATCCTTTCAATGGATTTCTCCCTAGCTTGCTGTTTTTTGTTCTCTGATTTCTGTAGGGACTTTATGGGCACTGACTTCACCGTTCTGGTACTTTCGAATTTCGCAAACACTTTTTAATGCCAAATCAAAGAGATGGGGGATGGGAATTCACTTGGAAGCCTGGAACCGATCTAGTTTTTGGTCTGTATGAGTTCATTTGAATCCGTAACAGTACTAAAATCAGCCAATATCTACTTCAATGGGAACGTTACCAGCCGTACGGTCCTCTTTCCGAATGGAGAAAAGAAAACTTTGGGAATTATGATGCCCGGAGAGTATGAATTCGGAGCCGATCAAAAAGAGATCATGGAAATCCAGTCAGGAAAACTTTCCGTTCTTTTGCCTGGATCCGAAACATGGCTCCAAATCGACGGTCAGTCAGTATTTGAAGTCCCTGCTGGATCCAAGTTTAAATTAAAAATTCAAACTGTAACAGACTATTGTTGCTCTTACGTTTGATCAACGATTTCCGCTGTTCCGGCATTATTCTTAACTGAAGTAATCCCGCTTTCACAAGCTTGTTTGGAAGAATACCCTTCGCTTGATGCGATGATTTCTCCATTAGCTGCTTTGAGGCGGAAGCGGAATTCCCCTGCTTTGTCTTTGTAGATTTCGAATTTTGCTGACATGAACCTATCTCCTTGATTTGCCAAGAGTATCTATTGTTTAGGGTTTTTGGCAATACGTTTTCTACTCAATTTTGAATTTGAATTCCAGGGGAGATTATACTTTCCAACAGTGGTATTAGACCCGTTACTTGCCGATGATCCCATTTAGCAGAATTAATTTATTTCTATTCTTTCTGGTTTTTGTGTCTTGTGGCAACAAGTTGCCAGAACGCCCCCTCATTCAATACACCTTTGAAACTAAAACCTTAGAACAAATCCTTTCCGGTGCCGTGGTTTGGTCGAAAGCTCATGAAATGAAATACCATTTTGGTTATTGGAAACCTTCTGTTTGGGTGAAATTTGACTTGGTCAATCCCAATTATGAAACAAATGATTATATTCTCGAATTGGAATCTCCTTGGGTCGATACAGTTTTGTTAGGTTGGCAATCTAACGGAATTGTCATTAGAAAAACATTTGATGGTTCTGGAGCTTTTTCTGAAAGAGAAGTGCAACATAGAAATCCAACTTATAAACTAACATTAAATCCTTTAGAAACCAGAACTATTTATGCTCAAATAAAAAACTCAGGTATATTGAATGCTCCCTTCCGAATTTGGAAGATAAATTCTTTTTTTGATCGGATCGAAAGGGACTATGTAGCTAACGGTATATATTTTGGGATCATCTTTGCTCTTTTGTTATATAACCTATTGATTTACGTTAGTGTTCGGGAAAAGGCATACGTTTACTATTGTTTGTATTTGGCTACTCTCGGAATTAACTATTCTTTGCTCGGTGGTTTTTTAAAACAATTGTTACTTCCAAATGTTGCAATGTCCGTCAAACCTTATCTTTATATTACCGTGAATGCGTCTCTGATCTTTGTTGGACTATTTTCGTTATCCTTTTTGGATTTAAAGAAAATAAACCCACGTTTGGATCGTTTGATATCGTTTAGTGTTGTTGGTTTCGGATTTATGGCAATTTTCTCTCTGATTCTACCTTATAATTGGATGGAAGTTTCTTTTATTTATACATTCCCATATATGTTCCTAGTGCTTATGTCAGCTGGTGCTTACTCCTATATAAAAGGAATAAGATCGTCTTTGTTTTTTTTACTCGCATGGTTCACATTGTTTGTCGGGGTAATTGTTGATTCATTAACAAAGGCATCTCTCATCCCTTTTTCTACCTTTGGTCGATATGGTGTACAGATAGGTACTGCCTTTGAAGTGATTTTGTTTTCTTTGGCTTTGGGTAGGCGGCTGCGTTTTTTGTTGGAAGAAAATTTGATCGCAAAGAACGAACTGATGACGATTAAAAAAGATTTGGAAACAGCACGAAAAATCCAAATGAGGATTTTGCCCGATAAGTTACCCATCAATCAAAAAATATCTATGGAAGTATCTTACCAGCCACTATATGATATAGGGGGCGATTTTTATGATTTTTTTGAATTTTCAGGTGGATTTGGTTTGGTCATTGCTGATGTAACTGGCCATGGAGTGAGTGCAGCACTAGATTCTTCGACAGTAAAAATTGCATTCCGAAATGCAAAAGAGTTTAAACAATCACCGAAAGAGCTGATCGCAGCGATGAATCGTTTTCTCTGCACAAGTCTTCATGCACGTTTTGTAACGGCTGCTTACTTCTATGTTGATTTTGAACAAATGAAGTTACATTTCAGTTCCGCAGGAAGCCCTCCATTTATCTTGATTCGTAACAGAGAAATAGAATCATTCGAATGCCCTGGACTTTTGCTCGGGGTTCGGTCCAATTTTGAATATGAACAGCGAGTGATCACATTGCAAGAAGGCGATCGATTACTTATATTTACGGACGGTTTGTATGAAAATTTAAAACCAGATGAAGACCTGAATTCTATTCTGTTTCCCGAGATATCTCCGATTGCGAACCTTCCTCAAATCTCGTTTCATAAGAATTTTTTAGACCGATTGTCAAGGATGAGGCAGATTTCCAAAGATGATATTACCCTAATTTCTCTTGATATAACTCGAACCTAAACTTCAATAACTACTTTACTTTCTTCGCACCTATTAAATAAATTCTTGCTTAAATGGCTAAACTTTGTCCAATTGCCTGCTAACGAATGGTGAGCCTCAATTTCCTTTATAAAATATTAAGAATAAATCGTTTTTATTTTGGAGTTATTCTTTTTAGTTTACTCCCACTCGTACTGGTTGGTACATTTCCTGGTTATTTTTATCGTGAATATGAGATTGGATTTTTTTTAGTTTTTCATAATGTCACTGAAATCTTTAGTGTCATCGTATCTTTTTCCATTTTTGGTTTGGGATACTATTCTTATACTCAGAGCCGGAATGCACATACTTTGTTTTTAGGAATCGGTTTCCTTGCGGTTGGGATGATCGATTTTATGCATGCATTGGGATATACGGGAATGCCCGATTTTATTACTCCAAACTCTGGCAATAAATCGTCTCAGTTTTGGATTTTTTCCCGTATGATTACCGCCTTAGTGTTGTTTGTCGCGATCTACATTAAACCCGATGAACAATATAAGTGGATCAAAGCAAATTTATTGCTCTTTTTTTCATTTCTTTTGGTCGGTATCGTCTTTTTGCTCGTGATTTTTTATAATGACTGGATACCAAAAACATACGAACAAGGGAAAGGGTTAACACCCTTTAAGAAGAATGCCGAATATGCGATTATAGCATTGCTCTTTCTGTCTCTTTTTCTCTATAGAAGGGCAAATTTTTATACTTCAAAGAGGCAGCTTCAATACTATTTGTCAGCGTTCATTGTTTGTATATTTAGTGAATTAGTTTTTGCAGTGTATACCAGTGTATTTGATGTGTATAATGTAATAGGACATATATATAAAATTGGTGCCTTCTATTTAATTTATAAAGCAGTGTTCATTGCTGCCATTAATGATCCTTATGAAAAATTAATACAAACCAATCGACTTCTTTCCAAGGAGATTGAAGAAAACAAAACCTATGCTGAAATGATTAAGAAATCTTTGCGCGAAAAAGAGAATTTGGTTGCAGAGATTTTTCATCGAACAAAAAATTCGCTACAACTAGTTCGTTCCATTTTGATGATTCAGGCATCTGATTTCGCGGATGATAAAAATATACAGTCAATTGTTGAAGATACTTCTATCAAAATTCAAACGATGTCATTGGTTCATGATCATCTATATGCAAATAAAGATTTAAGTGAGATTAAGGTTTCAGATTATTTGCGTTCGCTCGCGGATATGATTCGCCAGGCGTATCCGCCGGTAGGTACCGAGATTGAGGTAAACTTTCAAGTAGGAGATGGTTCGCTACTTTTGGATACAGCTGTCCCACTTGGTCTTATTTTTACAGAGATACTTTCGAATAGTTTTAAGTATGCTTTTCCTGGTTTTACAGTTGGTAATGTGTCGGTTCGTTTTTCAATAAAAGGGAATATTTGTCATTTTGAATATAGCGACAATGGTATTGGATTGCCAACTAAGTTTGATTTGAAACAGCAGAAGAAATTGGGTTTAAGTTTAGCGAAGATCATCGCTGAAAAACAGATGGGTGGGACCTTGAGTATTGATGGTACTCAAGGGTTTCAAATGAAACTTGATTTTCCCGACAATTTATACAAGAGAAGGGTTTAGTTTCTCGGGTTTTTCTACGTAATCACGTGTCAGTTGGTACCAAAGATCGGATTGTGGGATACCTGGTTTTCGTTTTCCAAACATTTGCAAAATCAAATTCCCTGCGTTGTCAAATACTTCCACTGAGGTGACGAGACCGTCTTTTGTCGGTTTGTCGACAATCCAAACTGATTCAATTTGATCCGTTCTTAGATGCAAATTGAACTCTGGGTCGAGAACATTAAACCAAGGACCCATTGGCTCGAGTCTCTGAATTTTTCCTGTGTGGATTTGAATCATGCCTGGATTGCCAACAAAAATCATAATATCCATTTCGAGTTTGCTAACTTGTTCCATTAGGTTCAGTAAATTTTCCTTTGAAATTTTAAAGGAAAACCTTCCATTTGCTGCTACCAAAGAAAATTCGCGAGAGTAATTGAATTTTCTAAGCAATGAAAAAAAGTCATGAGTGTCCTCGAGTTTACTCCAAGCATCTAAAAATTTCGGAATTTCATTTGTGTCGTTTGTTTCAGTCTTTGGTTTTGTTTCCGATGATGGTTTTATGAATGTTAGTGTTTCATCAACAAATTGCGTTTTTGCAATCTCCCAACCATCAATGGCGGACTTTTCTGTTTGATAAATTTTATGAACAGCCTCACCTTTGGAATCAAAAAACTGAAAACTACGCATGATTCCGTTTTCTTTTGGTTCCTCTACATAAAAGCCATACTTCCAATCTTGAAGAAAAATCCGAAGGTCTATATCTTCGCCTACGGCAAGTGCAGTTTGCCCGTTGACAGATAGGTTTTTGTAGACTCCCTTCCTTTCGTGTACACAAGATTCGTTTCTTGTAAGGGCCATCACATAGCCAAGGTTTGTTGTATTTAACAAAAAACTTGCCCAATCCGGATTTAGTAGTTTGACCGTTGGACCAATTTTTGTGGAAAGAAGTTCCGCTTCGCTAACATTTAGATGTTTGGCAGCGTCGCGGATTCTGAGTTTGGGCATTTCTTTTATTAGATTTTCCCATTGTTGTTTTAAGTTTTCATTCATATTGATTCTCCTATGATTTCTGGAATGATAAAATTTCCTTCAGGTGCATTTAAAATTCGGGCTTTTATTCCAAATGCAGTTTCAAGATTTTCCAAAGTTAATACTTCATTTGGGTTTCCTGATTTGATAATTTTTCCTTTGTGAAGCAAGGTGATTGTATCCGCATATAAAGCTGCGAGATTTAAGTCGTGCAAAATCATAAAAACCGCGTAACCCTGGCCTGCCATGTGTTTGCATATATTGAGAGTTTTGTATTGGTTGGGAATATCCAAAGCGGATACAGGTTCGTCCAGAAAGATATATCTTGGCGGTGTTTCCCAGGCTTGCGCCAATATTCTGCCGAAGTTAATTTTTTGCCTCTCTCCACCAGAAAGAGTAGAATAGTTTTGTTCTTTTTGTTCAATTGAATCTGTGATCTTCAAACAAGTCTGAACAATACTTTTGTCTTTAACGACATCGGTTACATGTGGATGGCGACCAAGTCCTATCACTTCTTCGGAGTTTATGGGAAAGGTGATGGTTGTTTCTTGTGTGAGGACTGCTCTTATTTTTGCCAATTGACTTTTGGAATAAGTCCTTAACTCAACTCCATTCAAATATATATTTCCCTGCTGTGGTATTATATCACCACATAACATGTGGAAGAGGGATGATTTTCCTGCTCCATTTCTTCCTATTAAAACGTGAAGTTTTCCCGGATGGATTTCTAAGTTTATTTTGGAAAGTATCGCTTTGCTTCCGATGAAGTAGTCCAAATCAATTGCTTCGATGGTCATATATGGTTCATCCTTTTGCGAATCAGACTGAGAAAGAAGGGGGAGCCGAGTAGGGCTGTAGCTATCCCGACGGGTATTTCGGAAGGTGCAATAATGATTCTGCAAATTCCATCCGCAAAACACAGTAGACCTCCCCCTAAGAGGTAGGAAGTGATGAGTAGATACTTGTAATCTTGGCCAATCGCCAAGCGAACAATATGCGGAACGGCAAGCCCAACAAATCCAATATTACCTACAAGCGAAACGCAGGCGCCAACGCTCACTCCGATCAAAAGTATGATTATTGTTTTTAAAAATTCTGTGGAGACTCCGAGATGACTTGCCTCTCGTTCTCCTAGTATAAATACATTCAGCTGTTTTGCTATGAATGGGCTAATCAATAGAGGGAGAATGAAGAATATGGAAAATGATTTTAAGTTAGCCCAAGAGGCTCCACCTAAACTTCCCATATTCCAAAGAGAAAGGTTTCTGAGTTGCGCTTCGTTTGCTATATAACTCAGAATTCCAATGGCAGAAAAACATATAGCATTTACGGCAATACCAGATAGTAACAATGAAAAGATATCTGTCCTTCCTTTTGATTTTGCAAAAAAGAAGATGATAAAAGAGGAAGAGATCCCGCCTAAAAAAGAGAATAGGACAATACTCCAGATCGAATGTAAGAACGGAATGGATGTGCCAAGAACAATAGCTATTGAGGCAAATAAAGAACATCCAGCGGTGATACCGATAAGGCCTGGATCGACAATGGGATTTCGAAATAAACCTTGCGCTAACGCACCAGACCAAGCTAACGAACCACCGACCATAAGACCGAGAAGGATCCTCGGTATTCTCAATTCAAAGAATACCCGAGATTCCATACTATCACTTTGAAGTAAATCTTCCCAACGTATACTCATTGCACCAAGTAAAGATGAGGTGACTGCGGAAAGTATGGTAAAGATAATACAAGAAAGTATGAAAATGGCCTTCTTCTTCATTCAATGAGTTTCCATTTATCATTTAAAGTTTTTAGAGCGAGTGGAAGTCTTGGGCCAAAACCTAAAAGAAGAAGGTCATCTAATAGGATTAAGTTCTTTTCCTTTCCGGCTCGAGTGAACTCCATTCCATTAATTTCCCAAATTGCTTTTTCTCCACCAAATCCTAATGCAGATTTTTCTGGCATAAGGATGATGTCTGGATTCGCTTTTACTAATGCTTCGCTTGTTAGGGGTTTGTATTCGGAAAATTCATTTACGGCATTTTTGGCACCAGAAAGTTCAATCATTGCGTGTGCTGCAGTTCCAGTTCCAGAAATAAATACGGAACTTGGATTCCTGGAATAAATGAAGAGAACTTTGATATTGGTTTTATTTATTTTTAGTTTTTGAATTTGTTCTTTTATGTTTTTGGCTAAGATATCGGCTTCTTTTTCTTTTCCAAAAAGTTTTCCGATCTCTAACACTCGATAGGTTGGCGTTTCTAATTTAAATTCATCAGGGAATAATTTTAGAGGAATGCCTGCATCTTTCAGGTTTTGGATTGTTGCGGGTGGACCTGCTGATTCTAATCCAATGATTTGTGTTGGTTTAAAATTTAGAATTCCTTCGGTTGTCAATGTTCTTTGATAACCTACATTTGGAAGGGAGGTTGCCTGTTTGGGATAGTATGAGGTTGAATCTACTGCAACTAATTGGTTTTCCAACTTCAAGGTGTAAATGATTTCAGTCACTGTCCCATTGACAGAAATGATGCGGTGGTTTGGTTCCGCAGAAGCCGGAGAGAAGAGTAGGGCAAGGGATAAAATGAAAATCCCCATTTCTTTTGAAGTATTGAATCGAATCATGTGGCAAGAATTAGAGCAAACCAATGCTTGTCAATTCTAAAGGAGAATGAGTCTCAATGTAGGAAAAGGGTTTTCTTGCGTAAAACAGAAGCGTCTGTGAAAAACAGGTAACCCATTGGCAGAATTTTTTTTGTTTCATCAAGACTCTCATAAATGGCACATAACCAGAATTAGATGCGGCTTGTGGTCCTATGGATTTTGCGATTAACGCAGGGTATATGACTGGGAATCAAAGGTTTTTTTGGGCAGAGAGAGCTTGGATCGATCACAATTTGAGGGTAGAGAAGGGGGGAATCCAGAGTCGTCTAGATTTTGTATTGAGACTAATTCTCATTATTGGGTTGACAGGAATTCCCTTTACTCGAATTTGAGAATCAGAATCAATTATATAGGAGAGTCTATGAACAAGCTCTACAAATTCTCAGCTCTAGCCCTGGCATCCTGCCTTAGCTTAACACTCATTTCCTGCGAACAGGAAGACAATAAAGATAACAATAGTTCGGTATTATTAGGTCTGTTTTCTCTTGTTGAGGGAGCAAAGTCATGTGAGACTCCCGGTAGTACTTTGGTTTTGTCAACTCCGGTGGAAATTTGTAGTCCAGCAGGCGGGTCAGGTGTTCATTTTGTGATTCATGATCTTTCTAATGCATTCAGTCACAGCGTGATCTTCTCTGGTGGATACAAATCGAAAGATTATGCTTTAAATGGTCCGACTGCCGGAAATGTTTTAGTTAATAATTTTAACGCGTTTCAATTTTGGATGTATGATGGGCGCTCTACATCAGGATCTCCAGCTTCTGCCATTCGTTACGAACCTAATTATGCAGCTTCCGCCGCCGTAAGAGTTAACACAGGTTTAACTGCTGCTGATTTGCCAATTGCGGTTGTAACAGATGCTCAGTGTGATACATTCGGTGCAGCTGCAACAAACTGTAAGGTTAACAAAGCCGGTGGAGAGAAAAAAACTTTTTGTTTGGATGTGACACAAACTACATCGGGTGCGTCGCGAATCACACTTTGGTTAGATGGAAAGAATGGAGCTAATTGTAACGTAAAATCTTCTTTAACAGCGGAAAATGCAGTTCTTAATAAACTCCCCAGTGATTTTGCAAACAACCTCTCTCCGCTGGATACTCGCACATTTTATTTGGCGGCAGGTCCGGCAGGAACTAACTCTGGTTCTGTGAGTTTTGGTAAAATTACTGTTTCTACAGAAACTGCTATAAAATAGAGAAACCATTTTCTGATCCTGATTAGGAGTTGCAATCTTAAACTAAAGTTTGGGCTGCAACTCTTTGTTTTTAATATACCACACCAAAACCAGGGGGTGATTCTTATGGAAAAAAAATACAATCGTTTGTTTCGAAATATTTCACGTAGGTTTGTTCTTCTTTTAGTCTCGGCGATTTTTTTTACCTTTTGCCAAGAAAAAGAAAAGTCAGACGAAGCCAATCTTTTGCTCCTAGGTGCAATTGTTAGCGCTAATTCAGGTCCCTCAACTGTTTGTCAAACGAATGCAGATGGTACAGTCGACACAACAATGCCAGTTATAAAAAAAGGAACCTTCTCACTTTGCCGACCGGCAAGTGGTGCGGTTCGTCATTATAGAATTGAAGGTTTGAAAATTATAGGAGGGCATACGGCGGTTTCTCTTTATGTTGGTTTACCTGAAAATTATTCTGCTGAAGTTAATCGGAATAGTTCATTAGCTGCCGGTCAATTTGGAATGAATTTTTATTCGGGAAGCGGAACGGGCGGATTTGTTCCGGGTTATGCCTACGCAAATTTTGGCCCAAGTGAATCGAATATTAAAAACCTAACATCCAACGGAAATAGCACGGCACCTCCAGCGCCAACTGTAGCCGGAACTTCTCTAATCAATTTTATTGAACAAGAAATAGATCTTTGTTTTGATCTTACTGCCACTTCACCCCCTCGCCTGACTGTTTGGGTGACAGGGAAAAATACCGCAAATTGTAAAACCAGAACAAATCTTACGACCGGTAATGCGTTGTTAAACGAAGTTACTTGGACGGGAGGAGATCCTGCACTGGCCACGGGATTTTCGTTCATCGGGCTCAGTGCAAATTCGGGCATTTCATTTTCAAAAGTTGTAACCTCAACTCAATTGGCTGTTCCATAAGGTGGTAGTAATAGTGAAATCTTTAAAAGTAATACTCATCGGCTCATTTCTTTCTACAATTTTGAACTGTATTCCAGAGAAGACGTCTGACGACGGTTCTGCGGCTGCGATGTTGCTTTTGGTGACAGAGGCAGTTTCAGCTTCCGAAGGAACAACAATCAATGCCTCTTCCACTACAACTTGGGTGTATGTGAATCTAAAAGCAAATGCGGCAATTGTTGGTGCAGGGGATGTTTGGGATTTACGATTCAAAAGATACAATATCGGTACAAACAGTGGAACTAGTGGGACCGGGAATGGGGGAGCATGTAATACTGGTTCAACAGATTTTTCTGCAACATATACGGGTTCAGAGTGTACGAAAGTGGTGGATATGCAATTGTCTTCAAGTGGCGGTGGGCCAATCTCTGGCTCAACAGAAAGTATTAATCCTGTAATATCTGCCCCTTTGGATTTGGATCCAATGCCAGCAGGGTATGGTACTTGGTATAGTTATTCAAATACGATCCTTACCGCAAAAGCCACCGTTTATATCATCACTGGAGAAAACGGAGCCAAATACGTTTTGCAAATGTTAGATTATTATAATGCTGCTGGAACTTCTGGGTATCCAAGATTCCGATGGCGAAAGTTGTAGTCGGTATGTTGCGGTTTGATTGATGAATTTATTAAATTATAAATTTACCGGGAGAATCCCATTTTTAACTTTCTGGTTTGGGCTTTTTTTTGTCACAATATTTGTGTTTGGTGACGTTTTGGCCCAAACGGCTACTCCTAAAAAAGAAGAGGATTCTGTTCAGGGTTCTACTGCGCAGGAGACCGTTAAACAAACAAAACATGGGGACTCTGGTGTGCAGCCCAATGAAGTGAATGGTGATAGGTCAAACATAATCACTGTTACTGGAACAAGAAGAAGGAATCTTTTAAAGGACTCTACGATCACCACGGAAGTGATTACAAGAAAAGATATTGATGCCATGGGCGCAAGAGATCTTTCGCAAACACTGGGGAACGTTCCTGGAATCGAAGTGAGGCCTGCGCAAACGGGAGAACGAGGACAAACAGTTCGTTTGCAAGGACTTTCCGCACAGAATGTTCTTATCCTCGTGGATGGACAAAGAACTACTGGTCGGTTCAGTGGCTCTATTGACTTAACTCGGTTTAAGGCAGAAGATATTGAACGTATCGAAATTGTCAAAGGAGCCTCTTCGGCGATTTACGGATCAGATGCCATTGCTGGTGTGATCAATATTATTACCAAAGAAGCCCAAGATCCGTTGTATGCTGAGTTTCGAACCCTTGGTGGATCAGGAAGTGAAAAATACTACGGACCTTATACTGAGTTCCGGAATTATGCAACTGTTGGGGCAAAAAGCGATAAGTTATCAACTCTATTTACTGTAGGTTGGCACAAAGGTGAAGGATATGATCTTACACCAGATGCAACGCCAGGCCCTAGAAATGGGAGGTATGCATCTTTAGCACCGTCTTATAACGCTTATCCTTCGAATCTCCCATTTGCAAATTCATATTTATATGCGACTAGGCTCCCAAATTATTCGCCACCATTAGAGTCTACTTCTGGAAGTGCATTTAACGATATGAATCTTTCCAACAAAACAGTATATCATGCTACAGATAATCTTGCACTTACTGGCCAGTTTTATTATAGGCACTTAGACCAAAGTGCGGTAGATGCTTCACCTCCAAGAACTATTTATGATAGGAGAAACAAAACACATGACTTTATGGGAGCATTCAATGTGGATTGGATTGCAACTCAGAAAGTGAATGTAAATCTAAATGCAAATTATTCTAGATTTCAGGATTTATATACAACGGATCAAAGGAAAGCTGATGATCTAGACTCTCAACAGAGAACAGACAATGCAGTTACGGAGTTTAGGTCGAGAGTTGACTACAAATTCTCAACCAACCATGTAACTTCTGTTGGTGCAGAAAACTTGCAGGATAAAATTTCTTCAGCACGTATTGCTCCAGATTGTCGAAGAACGTTCCCTAATGTTTGTTATGAGGACTTTAATCCTGAATTGACAAAAGGGCAAACGATTAACGGCAATGCAAGCCGCTTTCGAAATGCATTTTACGTTCAAGATGAGTGGAGAGTTTCCGATAAACCTAGGATACAAATTGTACCAGGAGTTCGATACGATCATGATTCCATATATGGTGGTGAATGGCTTCCAAAATTAGCGATTCGTTACGATGTAACAGATCAGTTCCGTTTTAGAGCAGCTAATGGGCTTGGGTATAGAGCTCCCAGTTTCCAAGATTTATATTTCAACTTTTTGAATCCAGGTGTTGGGTATCGAGTTGTAGGGAGTTCAAATCTTAAACCGGAACTATCAAGGAGTTATAATTTTGGTTGGGAGTGGGATATCACAAAAAGAATTTGGTATAGCACAAATTTATTCCACAACAACGTAGACAACCTAATTGGATTCAGAACTAATCCTGCTAGAGACTCATCGGGCCTAATGGTATACCAAACATCCAATTATCAGAAAGCAACAACTCAAGGTATTGAATCTTCAGTTAATGTCAGGCTTACTGATATTGTAACTACTAGTGTTGGTTATACTTATACTGACACAAGGGATGAACTTACAAGGCTTCCTCTAGAGGGGAGGGGTCCACATCGTTGGAATTTTAGTGTTCGGTTAGATGAAAAATCTAGTGGGGTTTCCTTGTCTGTTTTTGCTGTGGTTTTTGGAAAACAGCCGTATTATTGTGTTAAGAATCCTTTTTGGTGTAACCCAGATCTTCCGCCAAATTTTGATGGTTTAGAATCTCTCATTAGTGCTCAGGCACAAACTAACTTAACGAATGCGCTAGGCACTCTTCCTGCTGGGATCTCTGATTATTGTTCTGAGAATAATTTGTCTTATTGCACAACCAGTCCAACCTATGGGTATCGAATGGTGAATCCGCATACAAATCTAAATTTGCGTTTGTCTCAAAGATTTTTTGGTCATTTCCAATGGTTTGTGGGTGTGGATAACGTGTTGGATGCATGGGATTTACAATACAATCCACAAAGACCGCGTTTTTACTACTTTGGTTTGGATGGTAAATTCGCTTTCAGTGAAGTGAAACTTAGCCCAGTAGAACCTCGTGTAAATTAAAAAATCCTTTAAATCTTTTCCCGGTGCCAGTATGAATTCAGTATGCAAACAATCTATCTTGCGGGCCCGGAAGTTTTTTTACCAAATGCTACAGAAATTTTATCTAATGCTAAAAATCTTTGCGAAACATTTGGATACCGTGCTTTGAGTCCCTTTGATGGTGAAGTAACAGACCAATTATTCATGGAAAGGGCAAATCAAATATTCAAAGAGAATATTTTACTCATTCGTAAGTGTGATATTGTCATTGCAAATTGTAATCCATTTCGAGGGGCCTGCATTGATGATGGGACTGCCTTTGAAATTGGCTATGCTTACAGTCAGGGCAAACGTGTCTTTGGATATTTAAATGACAAACGAATTCTTCCCGAAATTGTCAAATCAAAGATACAAACAAAGCCACATGCATCTGGTTATGCGATAGATAATGATGGGTATTTGTTGAACGAAGATTTTGGAAATAGCATAAATTTAATGTTAGAGTTCTCGATTTTAGATTCCGGTGGGAGTTTGGTCTTGGGGAACCTAGAGGCGGTATTACAACTTTTAAAGAATCGAGGTTAATTGGAAGCCAGTGTTTCGTTTCCGGAATGTTGACAGACCTAAATTCCATGTATCGTAGTTCCCCATTAGGATAACTTTTTTTTTGGCTCGTGTTACCGCAGTGTATAAGATTCTTCGATTGAGGATGGGAATTTCTTTTGTATCAAGAGATTCGAAAGAGGTGATGGGAGGTAGAAAAAGCAAAATGGTTTTATATTCAGACCCTTGACTTTTATGGATAGTTAGAAAAAAAGCAGGTTCGTGTTCGGGCAAAGTATCCAAAGCAAAAGAATATAAACGATTTTCGATTGAAAATACGGCTCTCAGTTCTGAATCAATTTTTAAAACAAGGCCAATGTCTCCGTTGAATAGTTTTCTTATTTGATCATTTCTTTTAACAATGATGGGCATTCCTTCGAAGTAAAATGATTTTGCCAGATGCCGGTATTCTATGTTTTGAGGATTGGCATTAAAAGATGTGAGTTGTTTCTTTGCTAGTTCAAGAATTCGATTTTGTAAAGCTTCGATTCCATAATATCCATTCCGTAAAATTGTCAGACATCGATATTCCGAAATCATTCCTTCCAATGTTTCTTTGTTATTGTTCTTTGTTAGGTCTTCTTTTTCCCAGTTGAGTGTAGTGGACAGTGCAGCCGTCGGTAAAAAGAATTCTCTCCATAAAAATTGGATAAGATCTTCCCCCTTCCAATCTTTGAAGGGAGTGGTATCGGTAGGTTTGGATTTTTCCTTTTGAAGCCAAATAAAATCATCTCTTCCTTCGTTGTGTTTTACGGCTTCCAGAATCTTTGGATGGGGGAAGGGCGGACTTATATTCGGTGAGTCAAAAGAATCTTTTACAAGTTCGGCAAATTTACTAAACTCAGATGAAGCAGAGGATCTATGATTTGTTTTTAATTCTGAAATGAATTCGCCTTGTTTTTTAAATTCAGTGAGGAGATCTGCGAGAACCTCTCCTTGGCCAACGGAGGGCAACTGATTTTGATCGCCTAACAATATTAAATGGGTTTTTTCGCTAATAGAATCCAAAAATAAATTCATGAGTGCCATATCTACCATAGATGTCTCATCTATGATGATCAGATCAAAGGGTAGGTATCTTTTGTCCCCATAGTATGGTTTCTTTGCATCAGGAAAATATTTTAATAAATTGTGAATGGTTTGTCCACGTAAAGAGGAAACTAGTTCTTTTGTATCTGTGAAGTAACTTAAATTCTTTTGAATGGATTCGGTAAGCCTTTGTGCGGCACGACCGGTGGGAGCTACGAGGGCAATGCGATTGGCAGTCGGCAGTCTTTGTAATGCATCTAACACCTTCAAGATGAAAGAAACGACGGTTGTTTTGCCGGTTCCCGGGCCTCCGGCTACAATTCGTAAGGATGAAGTAATGGATTCTATTACTGCCTGTTTTTGTTCTTTTGCCAATGGGTTTCGGAACTGAGTTTCTAATTCTGAAATAATGGACTCGATTTTTTGGTTCTCTGGGTTTGTGTTTTTCTCGTGGCCTTTATGATTCGTGAGTAAAGTTTTAACTTTGTTTTCAAAGTGAACTTTTTCTTTATATGTCTTTTGAAAATAAAGTCTTATTTCGTTGCCTACTGCATCCAAATAAAAAGGAAATTGGTTTTTAAAAATATCTATGGAGTGCTCAGCTTTCACAGGCAAATATAGGTCTCCATTTTAGTCTACGCGT
>NZ_AOGZ02000023.1 GCF_000332515.2 Leptospira wolbachii serovar Codice str. CDC | reverse complement strand
TTGTCTGAAAGATAGATTTTTAAAGTATTGATTATTAATTTGAAGATCAATCGATTTAGCTAAAATTTGATCGTTTTCAGTGTATTTTATCTTTAATAGAGTTGGGTGTGTAAGTTGATTTTTGGGAATCGAGAATGAAATATTATTTGATTCGAAAAATATATTTCCAGTAGAAAATGTTTTATGAATGTAAAATTCATCGTAAGTAACTTCTTGCTCAGGCCCTTTTAATAAAAAATTGCAGGAGAATAAAGTCAAAATACTAATTATTGAAATATGCTTTTTGTAATTTAACAATGGTGTATTATCTAAAATTCAAATTTGTTAAATAGTTTTTTTGAATTTTCTTCTTTGCATTTATAATAACTTAAGATTTCTATCAGACAGAAGTCTGGTGATTCTTCATTAGTGCAGCTTATTGCAAGGTTAGGCCGATGATAAGCTTCGCAATCAAATGGTTCTCTTTCAGTTTTACAGGAAATTAGTGAGAAAATCGTGTATATGTATATATACAATTTGAATTTTCTTAAATTAGTCATATTTTGTTATTTTGATTTTGTTAGATTTAATTTTCAAGAATGTCGTATAACGAACTAGCGGAGACGACGTTCCTCGTAGCTGAGCCTACGTAGTAAGGCGTTAGCGTCGGCGCGACTTCTTGCGGAGCGAGAAGCGTGACGGAGAGGAATGTGGCACAGCCCGAGCGAGGCCGTAAGTGCCGAAGCGAAGCGTTTCCGCGCGGTTATGCGAAGTAAATTTAGCTTTCAATTTGAGCATATAAAATTTATTAAAACTGAGATAGAGCCAATAATAAGAATTGGATAATTCATTACTTTAAATAATTTTATCTCTGGGATTTTCAAATCAGGTAGTCTTAATATTTTAATTAAGGAGGCAAAATATATTAAGATAATTAACAATATTAACATTAGAAGTAAAAATGATTGCGAAAAAGAATCTAAATTCAATTGTTTTTCTTTTTTAACTAAACTTGTTAATAATATAATAAGCGTTATAATTGTATAATCAAAAATATTGGTTACCCATAATAGAAATTTTCTACTAATAGGAAGTTTAATTTTTTCTAAAACCTTCATTTTAATTGAGTAAGAGAAGAGTAATATCCAAATTGGTAATAGCAATAGAATATCTATAAGTGGAAAAGAATGGAATATATTTATGTGAGATGTAGTCATCTGTGGTTTAATAAAAAAATATTAGATTTACTTTAATTCATTTTAGAAAGTTTACTAAGTTAAAGCTCATTTGGAAATATGCTTAGACTTTTACTCTTGAAATATAATTTATCAGGCCAAAATATTCGATCAAACTCCAAGGAATTAAAAAACCCAATTTTGCAAACCAAAAGTAGAGTAGGTTCTTACTTTCAAACGGGTTATTCTCAATAGGTAATAATGATGTCAGAATAAAAGGAAATAAAATTTACGAAATCCCGAAGAGAGGATAAATGAAACATTCATTTGAAGATATAGGTTTTTTTATCTTCTATTATGGAAAATTCTGCTAGGTTTAAAAAACCAATAACATAAGATTTTTTAAACCATTTTGGTTCAAAAATTGAATTTAAGATTAGTGTATTATTGACTAAATCTATATTACTATTAGTGCAATTTTGTAGTAGTAGTTTTGCTCTGACTAAATATTCCTGTAGTTTTTCTTTTCTGATCAGCAATTTTCTTTTAAATTTTATGTTAAATGGGAACATTTTAATTTATTTCGCATAACGAACTAGGCTAACCGACGTAGGCTGGCCCTGAGTCCCGGAACGGGACGTTAGGGACTGGTCACGACACTTGCGAAGGCAAGGGGAGTGCCAGAAGCCTATGTGTCGCAGACCGAGCGAGGGCGAAGTCCCGAAGCGAAGCGGTTAGATGCTGTTATGCGAAGTCTCATTCTATAATTTTTTTTGAAAAATCTATTTGAATTAATCTGTCACAAACTTTTAGTTCTAATTTATTATTTTCTAAGTTGTCAATATTGTCTTCCAAAGAAATTAAAATTAATTTCGGATCTATAAAATTTGAGTCTAGAGGTTTAAGATTGAAATATTTGTTTTTGTTGAGGCAATTAAAAGTTTCAACTATATCCCTAGATATAGTTATTTTTCTTTCGTTGAAGAAAAAAATTGGTGGCTGTTTTTCTGGCAATTCAATTGTAATTTTTGATTTAAATTTATTGTTATATTGTATTTGAATCTGACTGTTCATAATTGAAATCTCTGGTGAGGCAGAGAATATCAATATTTCCTCTGGAATTATATTTTTATCGAGATTAGCCTTCATAAATCTTTTGTAAAAGATTGGATATAATCCTCCTTCATACCCATTTAATTCTCTGGATTCAATGGGTTTTTCAAAATAAAAAAGTTCATTTTTCAGGAATGCGTTTTGATCGAATATCAGAAGAGATTCAGTCTGGAAAATTAGATTATTTTGATGAAAGACTTGTGTAAAAATTGTTTTTTTTTATATTATTATTTTCTGTTTTTTGGTTTATAAAGTTTCTTTTTATTTCGACGTTATTATTTTTTTCGTTATATAGAAAAAATTTTGAATTTTTTTCATTGTTAGTAATTAGGAAAAACGCGTATGCGTAACCTTCGTAATTTTGATATTTGATTTTGTACCAACCGACTTCTCCTTGATATTTATACTGAATGAACATTTTATTTTCGTAAAATTCTTCGTAAGGTTGGCTGTCTTTTTTGAGAAAGTTGTCAGTTCTGAGGACTACTTCTCCATAAGGAATAGTTGTAATTTTATTTGATTTTAATGTTGGATTTGTTCTTAGTATTAAGCCAGCTGGAGCCGTAACAAGAAATTCGTTTTTGTCAGATGCTATGATTTTTGAAATGAATAATATTGTTATTATTATAATTTGAAAAAATTTCATATTTTTGCCTTAGATTAATGAGATTTCGCATAACGAACTAGTATTATCGAAGTTGCCCGACCCTGAGTCCCGAACGGGACGTTAGGGACTGGCACGGAGTTTGCGGCTGCAAACGAGTGACAGAAGGGCAATTTGCCGCAGGCCGAGCGAGGCCTTGTGCCGAAGCGTAGCGGTAATACGCTGTTAGTCGCAGTAGGTTATTTTATAATAATATTTATTATTTCTACTAAGTTTTTTCATTCTTAAACAATTGTAAAAGAGAGTCGGATTTAAAGAATTGATCAGCTAATATTGAAAATCAGAGAATCCAGTTTGATCTTAATAAATATTAGTTAAATGAAGCGAACTGAAAATTAGAAACTAACAGTTATGTAGAAAGTTCTTTTTGTAGTTCAACTTCCTTTTTTAATACTTTATTTATAATTGAATTTATATCTTTACCTTTCGAAATAGCTATTTTCGAAAAATATTCTTCAATATCGTTATCTAGATAAATTGGTAGGTGGATATCCAGTTTATCTTTAATGTAAAAAATTCCTTTTTTGCCTTTTGAAAAGTCGTAATTTTTTTTCATAACTATTCTTTACCTAGTCTTTGGAGATATTCATTCTCCTCAGTTCTATTCGCCTGTCTTGCCGAAATTATTCTTAATTTTTCCTCTGATTTATTAGATTTGTCTACAAAAACAACAACTACAACGGTAAAATTTTCAATTTTTCCGATGACTAGCCACCTATCCTCATTTTCAGAATGTTTTTCATCTTGTATGTATATAGCATCTTTATCTAGAAAAACTTCAGAGGCTTGATTAAATGAAATATTATGTTTTCTTAGATTTGAGGCGTTTTTCTTATGATCCCATTCAAATAGCATATATTTATTGAATAGAAGCTTTTTAAGTAGGTAAATTGCAATTTCTTTTCCTTTTTCTTAAATCTATTATTTAGAATTATTTTTTAACCTATTGCGACTAACGAACTAGCCTTAACGACGTAGGCTGGCCCTGAGTCCCAACGGGACGTTAGGGACTGGAACGACACTTGCGCAGGCAAGGGGAGTGCCAGAAGCCTATGTGTCGCAGACCGAGCGAGGGCTTGTCCCGAAGCGAAGCGTTAAGTCGCTGTTATGCGAAGTTTGTTTAGTATTGGTTTAATTCTTAGTATATAGGAATGAATTTAAACAAAATTACTTATTATTTTCCTTTGTAAAAATAGTTTTAATAAATGTCAATATATCAAAAGCATTAAAAATAGATCGATTGCTAGTGTTTGGAGAATAATCCGTAGCAAAATTATTTATATTTTTTTTAGACTTTGTTTCAGTTAATTTTGAATCTAGTTTTATAACTTGGAGAATATAATTTATATCTCTTTCCGTAATTTTCTTTTGAGATTTATTTATAGTGTCTAAATTTGGATTTGAGAATTTAGATAATTTTAATTCTTCTATTTCATCTTTATCCAACCATAAAATTTTACAGCTGTTGCATAAATCAATTTGAACATTATTGAATTCACTGGGTAATGTGTATAAATTCATTTTTTTATTACATTTAGGACAAACTATTTTGCTTTTCTTTATTTTAGAATTTTCCTTTATTTCTTTCCAATTTAAACTTTTAAATAGAATTTCTAATGTTTTTTCCGAATAGTAATGACCAAAACAAACCGGGCAAATAATCATTTTACCGTAGTTTGTTTTTATGGAGGAAAGCGTTGTTTTACATTTTTGACATTTCTTCATTTAATTTTTACAAATTTCGCATAACGAATGAGCGGAGACGACGTTCCCCGACTCTGAGTCCCAACGGGACGTTAGGGACTGGCCACGTAGCTTGCGTATGCAAGCGAGTGCCAGAAGGGGAATGTGCCACAGGCCAAGCGAGGCCGTAAGTGCCGAAGCGCAGCGTTTCCGCGCTGTTATGCGCCGTGGCTTTACTTTTTTAAATATTCATCGATAAAATTAAAAACATCATTTCTTACGAGCTTAGCTTTTACATAAAGCTTTCTTAATTCTAATTGATATTCATCGAAAGTAGTTAATTCTTCCAAATTGGTATGTTTTTCTATTTGTAATCCAAGAATGATCTTAATTTTGTCCTGGCCTGTTAGCTTATCTATTAAATTTTGAGTATAATCATCAGATTTATTAAATATAAACAAAAATATTCTTCCTGAGTTAGTTTCGGTATAAAGTGACTGTTCAGAATTAATATAATAAAATTTATACTCTTCCGAATGTCTTTTAATTGAAATATCCTTATAATTTGAATAATTTGAGTTTGTCGAAATATATTTTGAGATCGTTCTAGATTTTTTTGAAAATTCAACTAGGCTTAGCCAATCTATTTTCCCACTTTCCGTTTCCAGAGTCAGTTTATTTATTAGTAATTCAATTTTTGAATTTTTCTCATTTAATTTATTGGTCATTTTGATCTCCGTATTTTAGAATTGCACCAAGCCAACTTAGAATATTTAATCTTACAGATAAAGGAATGAAACTTTGAGGAACTGTCCAATATATAATTACGAGTTTAATTTTTGAGTAAATACTAAAGATATGATTATGTTCTTTGATTAATGAATATAGATGTCTAAAATTAGTATGAACTTCAGGATTTTCTTCGATTTGTGTATTCAGAGCTAAAAATATATTTCTGTATTGAGTATAAAACTCTTTTCTTTTTTTTTCAAAATCTTTTTCAATTAATGCTCTTCTTCTTGCATTAAATATGTTCTCTGTTGCCTGTAAAATAATGATAGATATTAAAAGTCCAACAATCGATGAAATCGTCCCAGCATTAGAGATTTGTTCTTTCTCTTGAAGAGACAATGATTTGTCATTTATTATATAAACGACAAATATCCCAAATATAGTTAAAGCTATCGCGGTGTATTTTAATAGTTTATTCATGTTTTATTAGAAAGTGTAGGAAAATATAGCCATGGCGCATAACGAAATAGTGGAGACGACGTTCCCCGACCCTGAGTCCCGACGGGACGTTAGGGACTGGTCACGTAGCTTGCGTATGCAAGCGAGTGCCAGAAGGGGAATGTGGCGCAGCCCAAGCGAGGCCTTGTGCCGAAGCGCAGCGTTTCCACGCTGTTAGCCGAAGTTGCAAATATATAGTTTAAATAAAAACCGAAGGAGAGATTTTGAATTTATCTGCAAGGGCTTTGATTTGCCTTACGTTTAGTTCTCGTTTTCCATTCAATATTTCTGAAACAACGCCTTGGCTACCCAAAATGGCTAGATCTTTTTGTGTTAAGTTGTTTTCTTGCATTAGATATTTTAAAATTTCGATTGGTTCAGCATTGGGCTGTAAGTAATGATCGTTTTCATATTCTTCGATCAGATTTCCAACAGTTTCTAGAAGTGGAGCTAATTGATGTTTTTCATCATTTCCAACTTCATCAATAAGTTCATCTAAAACTTTAACTAATTTTTTATATTGTTTATCAGTATGAGGAACGGAGAGAATATCTTTTAGGTCATGCCAAACATTCTTAATTTTTTCAATTTCTAGAATCATATAATCTCCTTTTTCCATTTCCCCTTATCATAATCTGAATGAGTTAAAATGTATCTAATAAAAACTTTCTGAGTGTTAAAGTGAATAGCTGCAATTAACCTGAAGTTGTTTCCACTAATGTTAAAAACCGTAAGATTTCCTACCAAATCGACAGAATTAAATAGTTTTCTTAATTCATTAAAATCTTTAAAGGAAGTATTTTTAAGGATTTTATACCAGCTCTTTAAGGAAGATTCAGAATTAGGATGTTTAATGATAAAATCATCTAATTTCTTCCAGCTGATTACGTGCACCA
>NZ_AOGZ02000022.1 GCF_000332515.2 Leptospira wolbachii serovar Codice str. CDC | reverse complement strand
CATTTATTTCATTTCTATAGATAAAATATTATTTCAATGGATCAGTCAATAAATCAGGAAATTTTTCACCAAGTAATACTTGATTTCTATTAACTTTATCTAAATTTTCCATATTTTGAAATAGAATATATGATAATATAGAATTCAATTGAAAATTCAAGTTTTTCAATTTCGATTTTAAATCTAGAAAGAATTGTCCTCTATCGTTTATAATTATTAAATTATGATCTTTATTTGACAATTCAACAATAGGCCCCCATACCCGGACCAACAGTTTTTGAATAAAATTTGAATTTAGATTTTTCAAGTTCTGATTTGTAAGATTCGATATAATTTATTAAATTTATTTCGAAGGAATCGTAAAAGTTCATATTTATAAAGTTTTATTGTGAGCTAGATTTGTTGCTTTAAGAGCGAAATTTTTTTTCTTAATTCATTTTTTTGGACATTGCGCATAACGAACTAGACTTACCGAAGTTCCCCGACCCTGAGTCCCAACGGGACGTTAGGGACTGGCATGTAGCTTGCGTAAGCAAGGCGAATGCCAGAAGGGGAATTTGGCGTAGCCC
>NZ_AOGZ02000021.1 GCF_000332515.2 Leptospira wolbachii serovar Codice str. CDC | reverse complement strand
GGAAAGAATTGAACTGATGAATTTCTCTTTTTCTTCGTTTCTTGCTTTTTTCTTAAGTTTCTTATTCTTTCCTTTCTTATTACCGTAAATCTTGTTTTCCGCTTAAAATCCCAAGTAAGGCAAACGCAAGTGTATTCAATTGCACAAACGTATTTGAAAAAGCGTAAAAGATTAGAAAGACAAAGTTAAGGGAAAAAGTTTTCGACAATCTCTTTGAAATTTTCTTCTTTCTTAATTTCTTTTGTTTTTCTCTTTTTTATTTCTTATTCACTGCTTAGCTTAATTAAGCGGAAAACATTTTTTCTTCATTCTTCCACTAAATTTTTCAGAAATTGCAATTAACGAACTAGACTTACCGAAGTTCCCCGACCCTGAGTCCCAACGGGACGTTAGGGACTGGCATGTAGCTTGCGTAAGCAAGGCGAATGCCAGAAGGGGAATTTGGCGTAGCCCGAGCGAGGGCTTGTCCCGAAGCGTAGCGGTAAGTTGCTGTTATACGTAGTCGCGCATTTAATCGAAAAGAGTTTTTTCTTTTTGTAAGATTTCTTTAATTTGAACTTCAAGAACCGGGATTTTATTTTTAACGAGATCCCAAACAATATCATAATCAACAATAAAGTAACCATGAATTAAATGGTTTCTAGTAGCTGAGAATTTTCTCCATTCTGGTTCATTGTATTTTTTCTTAAAAGAATCGGAAAGTTTGTTAGAGGCTTCACCGATGATTTCGATACTTCTAACAAAGGCTCGTTTTAATACATTATTGTTAAGAAATAGAGCCGCATCCGTTTTTGGTAATTCATCTTTAATAAACAAAATTTCGTTATAAATATGTTTAATATAATCAATATCAGACTTCAATTAGAACTGACTCACTTTCAACAGAGTTTTTAATTGACCCCGAAATAGAGTCAGCAGTCAGTAGATCAATTTTTACATTAAAAAGGTCTTCTAGTAAGAAAGTTAGATTAATGTAATTATCAAAATTTTTCATTCCAGGCTTAAACTTCACAAGGAAATCAATATCACTATTTAGTTTTGCTTCATTTCTAGCGACAGATCCAAAAAGGTGAATTGTCTCAACACCTAATAAATCGAGCTCCTGCTTGTATTGTTTTAAGGAGTTTTGAATCGAAGTTGCATCTAAGGAACTGACTGTCGCCATATTTCAAAATTTGGCGATTTTCTATAAAAGTCAAGCAATTGAAAATGACTCTTTTTTCTGTTTTTCTGATATTTCCGGGCTGTTAATTGTGTTTCTCATTTCTTGAGATATAGATTTAAGCGATTACGTATAACGAACTAGACTAACCGACGTAGGCTGGCCCTGAGTCCCGAACGGGACGTTAGGGACTGGAACGACACTTGCGAATGCAAGGGGAGTGCCAGAAGCCTATGTGGCGCAGCCCAAGCGAGGGCGAAGTCCCGAAGCGAAGCGGTTAGTCGCTGTTATGCGAAGGTAAAAAGAATTGCTAATTGCTTAAATTTGCTATTTTTTTTTGAGCAACTTCTTTCCAGTATCCATTTTTTTGATTTAGTATGAAATCTTTGAGATAAGTTATTTCACTTTGTAATTTGTTATATTTTACTCCGTTCGAAGCTTTTTCTATATAACCATTGTCTAATCTCATTTCTCCGATGACTACCTCATCGAATCCTTCCCTGCCAAATAGCATTGCATTCATATCATTTTTATTTCTTTTTTTTGCAAATGGATTATTTGCATCTGAATTAACTATTCTGATCTGATATAAGCCCATAAAAGAGATTTCACCAGGTTTTACTTTCAATGGTAATGTTTCGAAGGATTGAATGGGATCTAGGGGATATGGATAATATTCCATCTTATCAATTACTAATAATCCATGTAAAATTCGAGATATGGCGTATTCTTGACCTTCTTCTAGTTCGAGTTCAAAGTAGCTTTCATATATTGAATTGGATACATTCCTAATTCGTTTTTTAACATATATAATCTTCTCCTTATCTTCAATTCCTCCATCTATATTCTCAGCAAATTCTACTTCCTTCTTTTGCTTCATATCATAAAAGGAGATTAAATCGTCTTGAAAACTCAATTTGAACGACTCATCTGTAGGAAGAAATTCATTTAATTTCGGGTTTCTATCCTTGGGATAAACAGAATAGATTGAAAAGACGACAATCCCTTTTTTTTTAGATGATTCAGAGTTTACTGGATTTTGAAACCGATAGCTTCTAGTGGCGCATTCGATGGAAAAGAAGAGTGGGATTAATAAGATTAATTTTTTCATAGTAAGATGGGTTATCATTGGTAAATAACTGCAAGGATTTTTTTACTTTCGCATAACGAACTAGACTTACCGAAGTTCCCTGACCCTGAGTCCCGAAGGGACGTTAGGGACTGGCACGTAGCTTGCGTATGCGAGCGAGTGACAGAAAGGGAATTTGGCGTAGCCCGAGCGAGGCCTTGTGCCGAAGCGTAGCGGTAAGGCGATGTTATGCGAAGTTAGGTAACTTGCTAATTTTCATTCGTAAATTCAGAAACTTCAGATGTTTTAATTTCAATATATTTAATTTCTAATGTATTTATTTCAGTTTCAAATTATTTACAGAAACTTTTTTGTTTGTTAATTATAATTAAAAGATTAGAAACTGAAAAAAATATTCTTATATTATTAAAATCATTTTTTTAGTTTTTAATATAAGGATAGATTTCTAAAATTGTATTATTTAATCGATTACCATAATGTTAAAGAGCATTGCTATGTTTTTTCAATACTAATGTGAAACTAATCCCCTATTAAAGTCCTTTTGAGGTAGTGAAATTCATAGATTTTCTAGTTAGGTAGTTAAGTTGTATCTCTTATATATTTTTCTTTTCGACATTGATATTGGCAGTGTATAAGACTTAAAGTATATTTTGAGAAAAAGTTAAATGATTGATAGATATTCGTTTCTCAATCGAAAACACGCTTTATATTTAAATGAATTAGAATATTGTTATCATTAATATAAATCTCCATCTCTTCCATCCCAGATTAGTGTTTCTTTCTTCAATTCGGAAAAAGTTAGAAACAGTTTGCCTAGATTGTTTATACCTGCTGCGTCTGTTTTAATGGAAAATTCTGAAATAGCCAAATCTGGCGGTTTTTGGTTATTATTAAATCTTACATTAATTGCACACGTCCCAGTAGAATCTGTAATATAAACACGAAATTTAAAAAAGAATACAAATCTGTTAATTTTGTCTTCAGAACCTAATTCCCATATGAATTCATCTGTTGCGCATTTGGGGAAATTCATTAAACAGTTGGCACAATTTTTAAGTGAATCAGTGCTATCGTAAATTTCTAATTCTCCAGTAAAAATACCATTAGTAGCCTTTATTAAAAGATTCAAGAGATAAGGTTCTTCGTAAGGATATCTTATTATTGTAATTAAGTTTGGCATAGTAAATTAAGCTCTGTTATTTTTTTTTATATAAGGATATTTAAAATTTCTTTTTACCTAATTTCGCATAACGAAATAGCGGAGACGACGTTCCCCGACCCTGAGTCCCGACGGGACGTTAGGGACTGGTCACGTAGCTTGCGTATGCAAGCGAGTGCCAGAAGGGGAATGTGTCGCAGACCGAGCGAGGGCTCGTCCCGAAGCGAAGCGTTTCCGCGCTGTTATGCGAAGTTCTTTGTTTCTAAAGATTCTTTTCTAACGGTTCGATTGTTAACATTCTTACGAACTTTGTGGGCGCATATATAGTAAAAAGTAGACCTTCAATTTGTAGACTTGATTTATCATTATTAAAGTTCAGCTTTAACCAATTTTGTGCTTCCTGGATTTTATTGTTTTTTTCAAGTATTTCAAGTTTGGTGAAATCATTGAATAGGCTATAGCTGACATCAATATTTCCTTTATTTACTTCTATTATATTCGCAACTAAGCGTATATTTGATACTTTATTTTCGTCTTGTGCAGAATATAATTTAATTCTATATTCCATATAGTCAGAGATGTAGATGTTTTCGTTTAAAAATGAATTATCTTCAAATATACTCTTTTCCGTTTTAAATCCGTTTTTATTTAATTCTGAAACTAATTTGGGCATATTTAGTAACGGAATGTAGTTATTATTATCTTTTGAGTTTGAATTACAATTGATAATCAATGTTGTAATCACCAGAAAAGAGTATTTTTTTAATTGATCTTTCATTTGATTTTCCTTTTTATTATTTTAGAATCTAAATTGTCTTGATATAGAGAATGCATTCATTAGTGCCTTGCTAGGCTTCTGAAGATTTGGCATGCAATTTAAATACGCCAAATTTTCTTCATATTGGAAACCTAAGCCTGTACAGGATATTCCGTAGTACCATTTTGGATGATTTTTAGAATACTTTTGTTGGTAATATTTTTTATCAACTTCTATAATTTTCTCTATTTCATCTTTCTCTGGTATAACTGAGACTAAATTTGGGTAAATAGAATTTATAATTTTTACAATTCTATACAAATACATTTCATTTGTATAAAATTCTTTTTCTAAAGGACAAATTATTCCATTATTGCTTATGTTTATAATTCCTTTTTGAAATTGCTTGTCTTTGAAGTTAAAACCGTTTTCTATTAAGTTAGGAGTCGTGAAAATGGCTATATCATATTCTCTAGTATGTTTTTGGTAGGATTGGATTGAATTATCTTTGCTCCAAGGATTACCTCCTACCAATAGAACATTTTGGTTAAGATATTTTGCTAATTTATGGCAAAGATTATATTCTCTAACATTCGATTTTGTTAGATCAGGAATATCAGGTTTAATCTCAATCCAGCATTGCCAATTTTCGATCCAAAAGTCTGGCAAATACCAAGTTCCATCAAGATCGAAACCTTCTTTTTCATATATGTATGATAAATTAATATTATCGAAAAAAACTGCCCATCGAGCTTCTAATCGGGACCTAAATTTGTATCCGTTATATATAGTATCTATCGGCTTCATATACTATTTATTCAAAGAATTTCGCATAACGAACTAGTGGAGACGACGTTCCTCGTAGCTGAGCCTACGGAGTAGGCGTTAGCGTCGGCGCGCCTTCTTGCAGAGCGAGAAGCGTGACGGAGAGGAATGTGCCGCAGGCCAAGCGAGGCCTTGTGCCGAAGCGCAGCGTTTCCACGCTGTTATACGCTGGTTGCTACTATAGAACTAGAGTTTATCCCAAGTAGGAATTTTATCTTTCTTTCCGACTTTCCCCATAACTTTCTTAAATCCGTCTTCAATTGATTCATTAGTTTTTCCTTGAATGCGTTTTTTGAAAAAGTTAGCAGTGTCAATATCGCTGATGCCTCTTGTAAAAGCATATAAAGCAAATTGATTAAGAGAAACACCTTGTGTCGCAGCAGTTTTTTCAATTCTTTCTTTAAGATCTTCTGGAATACGAATGGTGAGCACATTTTTTTTATTCATAATTTAATCTCCAAAATTTAGTGAAATCTGTGGGAGTAATAACTTTAAAGGAATCAAATTTTAGATCTTTATTTTGGTTAAAAATCTTTAATATTTGAAGTAATTAGGTATCGACTGTTACTTGCAAAAGCAAGTTCAACAAAAAGGTTGTCGTTTTCGTCCCCAAGATTAGGTCTTAGTAAATAGTTAATAGAAAAAGGCGTAGCCACCAAAGCAAGGAAATCCAAAACAAGATTAATTTCCTTTTTAGATAAGCCTAAATCAGAGATTGACTTATCTCTAAGTAAAACATCCGAATATTCTATAAAAACTGGAGTTGATAGAGCTAATTCAATTTTCCTGTTTTCAACTAAAGCTAGTATAAAATGTGAAGCACCTCTACTATCTCTTAGAGCTTGATATAAGACGTTTGTATCAATAGTGACCCTCACTAATTTATGATATCAAATATGCTATCATAAATCTACTAATTTTTTCGGGCATTTCTTATTTTATTTCCTAATCTAAGCTTAATTTTTAAAGAAATAGTTAGATTTTAGCAACTTGCGTATAACGAACTAGGGGAGACGACGTTTCCCGACCCTGAGTCCCGACGGGACGTTTAGGGACTGGCACGGAGCTTGCGTATGCGAGCGAGTGACAGAAGGGAAATGTGGCGCAGCCCAAGCGAGGCCTTGTGCCGAAGCGAAGCGTTTCCCCGCTGTTATACGAAGTTTGTGCTTTAATTAGTCTTTTATCATGCTTTCGTTGATGATTTTTAAAGACTTTCCTTTTTTTGATTTATAGAATCGGAAATCACTATCTAAGGTGAAGATATTCTGGATTTCATATGCTTCTGAAATAGTCATAAGTGAAGCGTCAGCAAAGTCCATTGGTCGATCAGCATATTTGTCCATAAAAAACAGAATTGAACCAAATTGCTCATTATCCTGATTTAATATTGAAATTGCGTTGTTATCAATCCATTCGATGAAGGCTTTTTGTATTCTTTTGTTGTCAGATAATAAATAAGATACTTCAGTAACTACCGCAAGTGATGTAAATAATCTGCCTTTAAAGTTTTTAAGAAAGGATCTACATTGTAGGCAATAATTATCAGATTCGTCGAAGAATGCAACTATAGGCCCAGTATCAATAATAGCTTTAATCATTTATGCTTCTTATTTAAAGCATCTTTTATATACTTCTGATGGTTAATAGATTTATCGGAAATCCCGCTTTTATATAAACCAAAATATTTTTCACCTAACTCATAGGCAGAAGGTTGCTTTGCAAAATTATCAATGTAGTAAACTAAAGATTCTTTAATTACTTCTGATTTGCTTTTGTTTTCAATTTTAGCAACTTCTGAAAGTTTTTTTTCTAATTCTTCTGGTAATCTTAAACTTATCATGGCAGAACCGTAATACGACTGTATTACATTTTCTTTTGTTTGTCAATAGTTTCTTTTCTACATTTTTAATTTAAGAGATTAAATTTGCACAAATTTCGTATAACGAACTAGTGGAGACGACGTTTCTCGTAGCTGAGCCTACGGAGTAGGCGTTAGCGTCGGCGCGCTTTTTGCGAAAGCAAAAAAGCGTGACGGAGAGAAATGTGCCGCAGGCCAAGCGAGGCCGTAAGTGCCGAAGCGCAGCGTTTCCACGCTGTTATGCGCCGTTTATAATTGCAAATTCAATTGCATAACTTCGATGTCATTTTTTCTACTCTTCACAATAAGAAGATTGTTTTCATCAGTGAATTTAATTTCACTGAAACAAATCCCGTTTCCGTAAATAGAACTAATTTGTTTTCCATTATTTACGTTCCAAATTCCTAGATCACAATTAAAATCATAGATTGCAGCAATTTTATTTTCTAACGGACTGATTGCTATTGAATAGACTGTTTGATTTAATTTTTCATTCAAGTCTATAAAAGTATTCATTAATTGACCGCTTTTTATATTCCATAATTTGAGTGGGCTATTTCTACTCCCAGATCCAATGTAGTTTTTAGAAAAAGTAAATTGGTGAACACCGTCTCCATGTTCTCCAAAATTATTTAATAATTCATTTTTATGGAAATTCCAAATATAAAGATCTTGAATACCTTTTCCTCCGCTACCACTAATTAAGGAACCTTCTTCCGTCGAAAATTTTAACGTTGTAATATCATCGTCATGAATTATTTCTTTATATAATGTACAATCTGATGTGTTCCAAATATATATTTGCTTTTCGAAAAAGCCGGCTGTAGCGAAATATTTTGAATCATCAGATATTCCTGTAGCTTGAATTAACTTTCCATGTTTATTGATTTTGCAAATTTGCTTCTCCGATTTTAGATCCCAGAGAATAGCTTTATTATCCTTACCGCCCGATAGTAAATATTTATTGTCGTTGCTGATTGCAAGTGAAGTGATAAATTCTTCATGGCCTAGTAAAGTTGTGATCAACTTGTTAGTTTTTAAATCCCAGATAATTATTTTTTTATCTTCTGCACCAGATGCTAGTATATTTAGGTCATTACTTAGAATTAGAGACGTAACAGATTTCTCGTGTCCTATGAGTATACTTCTTCTAGAAGTTTCGACTTTTCGATCACTTGGTGTTAAGAAGATAGGGGTTACTAATATTGAAATTAGTATTATTGTATTGAATTTGTTTCTTAATTTTTCCATTTTAACTCAAAATTTTTATAAATGGCGCATAACGAACTAGACTAACCGACGTAGGCTGGCCCTGAGTCCCGGACGGGACGTTAGGGACTGGAACGACACTTGCGAATGCAAGGGGAGTGCCAGAAGCCTATGTGGCGCAGCCCAAGCGAGGGCTCGTCCCGAAGCGAAGCGGTTAGGTGCTGTTATGCGAAGTAAAACATTTTTTAATTAATTTTATTCTTAATTTTTAGTAGAGCTTTATATTTGTTAGCAGTAAATATAAAAACATCTTCATTTGAAAAAGTTTACAAAGATTAGTTTTATTCGAATATGGAATTCGTTCGAGAAAAGAAAGGAAATCAGTTTTGCAAAGAATCTGAGTCCACCCATGTTTTATTTTCCGATTTTAAACAATCGTGTCTTAACTTGCAAGCTTGATCGAGTGAGTATATCATCGATAGGACATTTTGGATATATATATAAATTTGTTTCATTTCTACAATAACAACCATAGTTAATACTTTTGAATGTATTTTTCCATTCTTCTTCAAATATTTTCCTACGATCTGGATTTTTTATTTCCTCTTCTAATTTTTTTCTTTCAAAATTATGTTATTATCACAAAAAACTGGATCATCTAAACAAATTTTGAGCAAATCTTCATTGTTGTTAATTTTAGTTAAACGTATTTTCTTCGAATTCTTTCTTATTACTTTCTTGAGTCTTTTCTCTTTTCAATTTTCGAAACTAATTGTTGGTGTTCCTTTCTTTCTATTTCTTTGATTTTTTGTTCTTCTTTGAAATCCGGATTCACGAGATAGAGAATCCAATAAAAGAAATGTCCGATAGCTTCAAATACACTTAATGGATTCATTAATTTTAAATTTATTTTGTTTTATTTCGCATAACGAACCAGGCTTAACGACGTTTCCCGACCCTGAGTCCCGGACGGGACGTTAGGGACTGGCACGCAGCTTGCGAATGCAGGCGAGTGACAGAAGGGGAATGTGTCGCAGACCGAGCGAGG
>NZ_AOGZ02000020.1 GCF_000332515.2 Leptospira wolbachii serovar Codice str. CDC | reverse complement strand
TGCGAGGCTCAGCTACGAGGAACGTCGTCTCCACTAGTTCGTTAATTGCAATTGGTTAAATCTCTTCAAAAAAAATCAGCGCGCAATTTTTCTTAAAGATTCAAAGAGATACAAATAACTTTTCTCTGAATTTTAACTTCCACTGGTTTGAACGTTTTATGCGAGATTCGGGCGATTTAAAGAGAAAATTATGAGTGAAGAGATTTACTTCGCTCATATTCATATTATTTTTTTTCACGGTTCCCATGCTTCATGAATGATCGGCGCGCTTTAAAGAAAAACAAATATGAGCGAAAATTTGCGCGCTTGGGATTAGCCCACTTCGTATTTCTAACAAATTCAATAGATAACCAACTGCAATTAACATCGCCTTACCGCTCGCTCAGGTCCTTATCCACTTCGACTCAGATTTCTGTGGAAATCTGGATCTCGTGGGGCCTTCGCTCGGCCTAAAGGCACATTTCGTGTTACGCTAACGCCTCCTTCAGAGGCTCAGCTACACGAAACGTCGGTAAGCCTCTATCGTTAATTGCAATTAGTTGATCCAAAGAAAATAACGCGCAAATTTTTTTTAAGATGTTTTTGTCGATGTAAGTTCTTTAAAGAAGATTGACCTTTCCTTACTCGTAAGTGCTGTGAAAGATTTACGCTTCTTAAGAATTAAGAGAAAAATTTGCGCTCGATTTTATAAACCTTGCGATTTAACTTTTTCCTATTAAAACTAACTGCAATTAACATCGCCTTACCGCTCGCTCAGGTCCTTAGCCACTTCGCCTCAGATTTCTGTGGAAATCTGGATCTCGTGGGGCCTTCGCTCGGCCTAAAGGCACATTTCGTGTTACGCTAACGCCTCCTACTGAGGCTCAGCTACACGAAACGTCGGTAAGCCTCTATCGTTAATTGCAATAGGTTAAATCATACAAAAAAAGTGCGCGAAAATTTTCTTTAGAAAGGGTTGAAGAATTAATATAAAACTACCTTTTAGTAGGGAAAACTCTCTTCAATGATTCTTTAATAAAACTGTGCTTTGCTAAAGAATGTCATTTTTCGATTAAACGAAGAAAGATGAGTGTTTTAAATTCACTAGTTCCAATCTGGATATTTACAAAAGAAAGATTCGGATCGAAAATTTTCGCGCTTGATGAGATTTCACTTTCGACTAATATCTATTCCTGTAACAACCTACTGCAATTAACATCGCCTTACCGCTCGCTCAGGTCCTTATCCACTTCGCCTCAGATTTCTGTGGAAATCTGGATCTCGTGGGGTCCTCGCTCGGCCTAAAGGCACATTTCGTGTCACGCTAACGCCTCCTACCGAGGCTCAGCTACACGAAACGTCGGTAAGCCTCTATCGTTATACGAAAGCTCGCAAAATTTAAAATAAAATGGATATTATAACATTCACAAAAGACAACTGGAGTTACTTCACAACAGTTATATTTGGTCTATTTATATTTTTATCAAAGATTCTCGAAATCAGAGAAGTTTCTAAAAAAGAAAATCTTTTTTATCAAAAATCTTATACATTTCTGCTAAGACTATATTTCAACTATCTCAATTCGAAAATCTACTTTTATTCATTACTTCCGAAAATTGCAAAGAAAATTAAAGCAATTGATCAATATGGAGATATCCTTAATAATTTTCCCAATGAAATTCGAAATTTTAAAAAAGAAATTCAGAAAATCGAAGAACATTTACCGAACTTAGCAAATGAAATTTATTCTTTAATTTTAATATTAGATCGTTTTTTGATAATGGAAAAGCTTTTTGCTTTAGAAGAAATATCTATTCAGGATAAACCCAATCTACCATTTACCAAGGAATATATAAAAAAGGCATTATTTTATGCCTTTTCAGATTTACTAGATGAAAGCTTTGATGATTTATTAAGAAAAATCGGTAAAAAAGCAAAAGTTTCCAAAACAAATCTTAACTTTGTATGTTCCTTAAATAAAGGGAATATTATAGAAAAGACTGAATTGGCAACTCAGGAAGTACTATCTCGATATGTACAAAGTCTTCGGATCGACAATTTAATCTCCAAAGAAGATTTAGATAAGTTTATTAAAGAATTTAAAATTGATGAATTTTTTAAAGACGAAAATCAGCTGATTTAATTAGCGAACCTTCGTATAACAGCAACTTACCGCTGCGCTTCGGCACTTACGGCCTCGCTCGGCCTGCGGCAAATTCCCTTTCTGTCACTCGTTTGCATCCGCAAACTACGTGCCAGTCCCTAACGTCCCGTCTCCGGGACTCAGGGTCAGGGAACTTCGGTAAGTCTAGTTCGTTATACGACATTTTTAAAAAATCAACAGAAAGAGGAAAAATTATGATTAATAACAATATTACGACATGTTTTATATTTTTAATTTTATTAAATTGTCTAGAACATAAATCGTCTTTGATTGATCAAAAATATAAAAATTCTGAAATTAATCAAATAAAGAAGAAAATTTATATTAGAAATATAGAAATTATAAGCGAAAGCGGAGACTTGAAAACTTTTCAAGAGCAAACGATAAAAAGTAATATAAAAAACCTTCTCGAAAATAGCCAAGAATTTGAATCCGTTGCATATTACTCAGATTTCCCTTTAGCTAACAATTCTTCTATTATTGATCTAAAATTTTTAGAATATGAAAATAAACTTCAAGTAGATCCCTATTATTTTCCGTTATCATTGGCTACACTGACTCTATATATCTGGTTTGGTGGAGATATTGGTAATTTTGATTCTAAGATTAAATTAGAATTAACAACTTTTAATTCACAAAAAAAAATATTGGCAAAAAAAGTATTCAGTGACGAAAACATTATTAATGATGATATATACGATATTTGGAAATCAAGGAGAGAAATTCCTCAATTAAAATCGAAATTCATACTAAACTCTATAAAAGAGGTTTTAGCTCAATGAGAAAATTAAAAATGCTTTTAATCTTATCTATAACTTTAAATTGCTCAACCATAACAAATATAGATAATAGCCATTTTGTTCAGAAAAATGAGAAAACCGAATACTCATTGCATATAGCATATGAATATTACGTAAATAATGAATTATTTGATCAACCTCTACAAATAAACGAAGGTGATTATCTTATTCAGAAAGATATTAAATATATTAAGGAATGTATTAAAACTGAATTATCTAATTCGAAAATATCGATTGATTCTACCTCTGCACCAAACGAATTGGAACTTAATATTGTTTTTAAAAATAATTATCCATTTTTATTGGCTTTTGTTAGTGGACTGACTATGACACTCTTACCTGCCTACTTTGACACAGATCTTGAAATTCAAGCTAGGTTGTTTAATCGCCAAACCAAATTTTACTCAAATAAGATTATTAATAGCGGTAAAATGAGAACTTACATCGGTATAATTCCCTTGTTTGGTTTGCCTTTTTCCAATTCATCGAATAATCGAAATTTTTTAATTCAAAATTTAATCAAAAAGACGCTAAATGATATTAAAATTTAAAAACGTCGTATAACAGCGACTAACCGCTTCGCTTCGGGACTTCGCCCTCGCTTGGGCTGCGCCACATAGGCTTCTGGCACTCCCCTTGCCTGCGCAAGTGTCGTTCCAGCCCTAACGTCCCCTCCGGGGACTCAGGGTCAGCCTACGTCGGTTAGTCTAGTTCGTTATACGCCATAAGTTAAATGTTAATACTTGATACGAATATACTTCTAAATATTAGTCAGTCTGCAGGGCAAAATATCTTAAATTCTATCAAAATGCTCTCTAACTCATCTGAAAATGAACTGCTAGTTACAAATTTAGTTTGTTTTAATGAATTAGCAATTCAGTTAGGAGCAATACCTGCTCGTAATTTAATTACAAAATATAATATATCGATTATTGATGTAGTTCCGAACAAAATTCAATTTCTTACAACTGAAGTAATCAAAAAAATCTTCGAATCGGATGATAAAACTGAGAAATTTCTAAACGTATTTCGAGATCAAAACGAAGCCCTGATATCAAACGCTTTCTCTATATTGATACAAATATTATATTTTATATTAGCATATTCTGCCGGTATTACAAAAATTAATGAAGAAAATGAAACAGAACTTGATTCAAAAAATTTCTTTTATTTAATGGATATAATTGAAAATCTGATTCCGAAATTTTCTAAAGAAATCACTTCCGCATATTTTAAACCAGATAATACGGGAAGATTAAAATTTTTAAACGAATCTTTAGAAAACTTAACAAAAGCTTATTATAATTTTATAAATATTTTTTTAAAATGTATATCAGAACAAATTGACCTCTCCGATTATTTACAAAATGAAAATGAAATCGAGGAGAAATTTTTCAATCCAAAAAAAGCAATTAATTATCTCAAAAATAATCAATTAGATATGTTAAATTTTTTAACGAGAAGATTTGAGGATCCGAACTATCTACTTCCATACAGATATAAAGTTGAAATTGCATTGGATTATTATACTACTGGTAGAAAAATCAAAATAAATGATATAGCAGACTCTTTACTACTTATATATCTACCCGAACACTATATTCTAACCTTCGACAAAAAACTACTGAAATTTATAAAGCAATACAATGAAGATAATTTTAATTTTTGCATGAAATTGAAAGAAATAACTTACGGCGTATAACTGCCGCTAACCACTTCGCTTCGGGACTAGCCCTCGCTCGGTCTGCGACACATAGGCTTCTGGCACTCCCCTTGCCTACGCAAGTGTCGTTCCAGTCCCTAACGTCCCGTTGGGACTCAGGGCCAGCCTACGTCGGTTAGCTAGTTCGTTATACGACAGTTCGGAAATAAATTTATGAAAAAAATAGCAACAATTATCCTTTTAATAATTTCTTCTCAGTTATTTGCTGAAGAAATAAACCAAGACCAAACTAAGAAAAATAGATCTTTCTCAATTTATCTCAGAAGATATTCTACTTTTATTGATTCTTTTGAACAAAGAATGCTTTTACAAAATTTTAAATATTTTGATCAATATGATAAGAAAACCATTCCTGGATTTGAATTTGGTTTTAGAAAAAAATTTGATAACTCTAACTTTTCATTCCAATCGGAATTTCAAGAGTATAAAAAAGGAAATATTGGAATGAGGGATATAGCTTGTCTTGGACGTTACTGCGACCTAGTTCCCGTTTCGACAGGTCCATATCTTAGGAATCAATTCAGAAATACAATTTTATATGATTATACCCCAGACAAGTTTCGACTCTCTTTCGGTTTAAGATATATTAAATCTGAGCTCTCGGATGGAAGTGGCTATCGATTCAATTATACTCTAGGTCAAAAATTTTTTGGCCCAGAAATTGGATTTGAATATCAAACTGATAAATATTGGAATTTCAATCTTTTAATTCACTATAACTACTTCTATTTATTTGGCAAAATCGACAATAGATACAGCGGAATCTACACAAACCGTTCGCCTGTTTCTTACAATTCCGACCCTAATGCTATTTACGTAGGCGGGGAATTTGGTATAAAATTAAATTATGACTTCGATGATCTATACTTTTTATCGATTGGTATACTGACTTTAGAGGCCAGAACAAAAATAAATTCATATTCTATGACTGTTAATTATGTTGCTGAGCCACAATATAAATACGATCTAGACAGCATTACAAATTTCAATTATGTTATTTACAATGCTGCCAATAGCAGTGAGATCTTAAGATCAGTATATTTAGAAGCCGGATTAAAACTTTAGATCCGAACCGTCGTATAACAGCGACTTACCGCTACGCTTCGGCACAAGGCCTCGCTCGGCCTACGGCAAATTCCCTTTCTGTCACTCGCTTGCAATCGCAAGCTACGTGCCAGTCCCTAACGTCCCTCCGGGACTCAGGGTCAGGGAACTTCGGTAAGTCTAGTTCGTTATGCGAAATTGTTGAAAATTTATTATTTACTTATAAAAACTTGCTTTTAAATTCTTTATAAATCAAACACAGAAGGTATCACATGAAGAAACTAAAATTAATTTCATTGCTAATTCTATTTAGCCTTTTTACCGCAATTGCTTTAGAGGCAGGCGGAAGAAAGGGAAGCAAAAGAGTCGGTGGAAAGAATAGTAAAGGAAAAGGTAGTCATTACGTTGGTGGAAAGAAAAAAAGTAAGTAAATTTTTCTTTGTCAAGTAGTAGTACTATTCCCTATATTTACTACTTGACTCTTGGAGTATTAAGTTTTGAACGATAGAAAAAGTATACTTTCAATTTTAGACATATTTACCCTAATTCTTTCAATTTATATTCTAGGCACTTTATTAACTGGAATCTTTTATAAATATGATAATGAACAACAGCGGCTTTTAGATATAATCGATAATATTATCTGTTTTTATTTCATTCTTGAATTTTTAATTAAATTCAAAAACTCTTCGGATAAACTAAAATTCATTAAATGGGGCTGGATTGATTTAATTTCATCTATCCCAAACATAGATGCATTAAGGTATGGACGTATCTTTCGGATTATTAGAATATTAAGAGTACTTAGAATTTTAAGATCTTTCAAAGCTGTTACAAGTATTCTTTTCAAAAATAAACCCAAGGGAACATTTTCAACCGTTGCGCTATTCTCATTTCTTACTATTATTTTTGCATCAATTGCAATACTCCAGGTAGAAAATGATCCGAATAGCAACATCAAATCCGCTGAAGATGCACTTTGGTGGTCCTATGTGACAGTTACGACCGTTGGTTACGGAGATAAATTTCCCTTAACCACAGAAGGCAGAATCATCGGAGCAATATTAATGACAGTAGGCGTTGGACTTTTTGGAACATTTACCGGCTTTGTTGCTTCTTGGTTTTTAGAAAAAGAAAATTAGCTAACAACAACTTCGCATAACAGCGTGGAAACGCTGCGCTTCGGCACTAACGGCCTCGCTTGGCCTGCGGCACATTTCTCTCCGTCACGCTTCTCGCTCCGCAAGAAGACGCGCCGACGCTAACGCCTACTACGTAGGCTCAGCTACGAGAAACGTCGTCTCCACTAGTTCGTTAGTCGCAATTGTCTCAATGAAAAACTAAACTATGAAAATATTCATAAGATTTTCCTTTCTCGTTCTTCTATTAAATTTATCATGTGGAAAACCATGTGGGACTTGCCCAAAGAACGGCATCCCATCCTCTTTTATCATATTATTATCATCTTCGGCTCCTTTGGGAGCAACTAGCTCTTCATGCAAATTTTCAACTTATTGTATCGAAAAAAGTAATGTTTCAAATGATAAGATAAACAAAGATCTTTGTATATTTAATGGTGTTGAATATAGATATGAACTTTGCTCAAATAATAATGCTATTGGCCAATGTAAAATTGAGGGTGATCAATCAACTTTTAAGAAAATCTACAATAACTCAATCTCTCGTAATGACGCAATTAATGACTGTAATTCAAATTTAAAAGGAATCTGGGTTGAAATCTAAATCATTAAAAATCTTCATTTACTCCATTGGATTATGTACTCTCCTTATTTTCCTTAAAACAGATATTGGTTCCTGTGGACCTTGTGAATTAATCTCTTTTAATGAGGCAGCTGCCTTTTATACTCTGTTAAAGGATGATGAAGCAAAATTATCAATAGCTTGTATTGATAATAATAATTCTAGATGTATCGAATTTAACTCTGGTTCTTATAATTCAAATATTAATTTATGCAATCTTTACATTCCAAATTCCAATTCTGCGACTAAATGCGAAAATTACATTGCGAAATGCAAAATACCTAAGTTATCGTCGACTATTTATTACTTATCTACATGGAACGAAATAAACTCGACACAAAATTGCAAAGAGAATAACGGCGAATATTCTAAAATTTAATAAACGTAAAAAAAGAGACAACTGCGACTAACATCGCGGAAACGCTTCGCTTCGGCACGAGGCCTCGCTCGGCCTGCGGCACATTTCCCTTCTGGCACTCGCTTGCATACGCAAGCTACGTGGCCAGTCCCTAACGTCCCGTCGGGACTCAGGGTCGGGAAACGTCGTCTTCGCTAGTTCGTTATGCGACATTTTTTAAAAATAAATATGAATAAAATTCCTATATTAATAATTTTAACCTTATTTAATTGTGCTCTAACTATAATTTCACCTGGTTTAAACTCAAATTACAAATTAAAAAAAATATCAAGTAATAGATTTCAAGAAGCTGCTTTTTATGGATCTGCATTTTATGATCAATCGGCTTTCTTTCTTGAATTTGAAAATTTAAAATTAATCTTAACCGATCCAAACAACGCTACTTTTAATAAAAATGAAACCATTAGCGTTGATCAATTTGATCAAAATAACATTAACATTCTATATGAAATTTGTTACGATAAAGAAAAAGATATTAACATCCTTGATGATGTTGTTAATTATAAATTCATTTTAAATGATTTTGAATCGCTTTCCGTTGTTTCCTACTTTTATCCTTATTCATACTATTCGAGAGGAAATTATAACAAGAAATTTAATCCTTATTATTTTAACGAAAAATATCCTTACCAAAATTATATCTACAAGACAGGAAATGACTTTATAATGTGTATCAGAAATGTTGTTTCTTTTAGCAAAAATGCTCAGAATAAATCAAATTCCCTTAAAATAGTTACTCCAAGAAATCATTTAACAGGCTTTTCATATGACTTCGATAATAATTTCATATTTTACAAAAATGAAGAAATGGAATTTTCAGTTAAGTAGTTTTTAATATCAATAAAAAACGTCGCATAACAGCGTCTTCCCGCTACGTTTCGGGACAAGCCCTCACTCGGCCTGCGGCAAATTGTCCTTCTGTCACTCGCTCGCATACGCAAGCTACGTGCCAGTCCCTAACGTCCCGTTCCGGGACTCAGGGTCGGACAACTTCGGGAAGACTAATTCGTTATACGCAACGCATTAACAATGAATCTTGAATTAGTAATTAAAACAATTGATTTGATAGATAAAGAAATTGAGTTTGTTCCACTTACGAATGGTATCGATCTTCTAACATCATATAGGAAATATTATCTTTCTAGAGTCGCATCTTCTCTTATTCCATCGGCAATATCATTCTTAAAATTAGCTTACTCCAGAAAGATCACTTTTAAGCAGATCAAAGAAATACAGAACAAATCTAATTTTCTCACTCTATCTGAAAAAGAGTCAGAATATATTCAAATATTAGTTCTATTAAGAATATCAATGGAATATTATTCGGAACTTGCATTAATAGAAAATACTGACGATATTGAAACAGCATGTAAAAATAAAACATGGCATGAATTTATGAAAGAAAGAGAAAATATTCGGAAAAATATTCGTTCTTTCTATGATATTGAAAGCCCATCATTTGAAAAATATTCAAATGATGGAAAGCTTAAATTTACCAATTTAAGTTCCTTCGCATATAATAAAAGTATCGCTGTTCGATTTAAAAACTTATTTAATGATTCAAATCTTATAACAAGAAGATTATTAGGAATAGACTATTATAATCTATACTCCTTTTTGAGTAAAAAAGTCCACTATGATCAAAGGAATAACCTAGGAGAAGGTGCTCCACCTGAATTATACTATTTCTGGTTTTACAATTTCTTTGTAAGAGCCTCAAATATTCTATTAACTCTAAATGAATCTCCGGGTGAAAAAATCAGTTTTCTAGAAAACGAAATAAATAAGTTAAACGTTGACTTAATCGAAGGTACGATAGCATTAAAAATAGGATCTGCCGTAAAAACCGAATTTGGATTAGGGCATGTATTAGAAATATTCGAAAACAAACCTGGTCTTTTTCATATTAAAATTAGCTATGATTATTCAAGGTTCGTCAATCTCGGTTTTATCGATATAATACCAGCTCCACTTGTATCTTTATTTACAGAGGAATCTCTCGACAAAATTCAAGCAGAATTCACCAACACGAAAAAATTCAAAACCTTCAACACGCTATTTGCAGATTTACAGAAGAGCACATTTGATGATCTAATAAGAAAATTATTTTATATTCCCACACAGAATTGCTATGGAAAATAATGCGCAGCGTATAACAGCATGGAAACGCTGCGCTTCGGCACGAGGCCTCGCTTGGGCTGCGCCACATTTCCCTCCTGTCACTCGTTTGCATCCGCAAACTCCGTGCCAGTCCCTAACGTCCCGTCCGGGACTCAGGGTCGGGAAACGTCGTCTCCACTAGTTCGTTAATTGCAATTAGTTGATTTACAGAAGAAATCGCGCAAATTTTTTTATGAGGGTGTTGTCGATTTACGCTTTGGAAGAAAACAATTCAAGTCTTTCTCTCCACGAATGTGCAGTTTGTTTATTTACGCTTTTTAAGATTTAAGAGAAAATTTGCGCTCGATTGGATATTCCTTTCGACTAAAATTTGATACTATAATAACTAACTGCAATTAACTACGGCTTACCGCTCGATCGGGTCCTTGTCCACTTCGCCTCAGATTTCTGAGGAAATCTGATTCTCGTGGGGCCCTCTCTCGGCCTAAAGGCACATTTCGTGTCACGCTAACGCCTCTTTCAGAGGCTCAGCTACACGAAACGTCGGTAAGCCTAGTTCGTTATACGCAAATTGCAAAACTTTGAAATATTAAGCCTGAAAGAAAAAATCAAAATATACATCTTCTAAAACGAACATAAATTAATTTATATATCAAAAATTAGCACTAGGTAATATTTAATTTAAACTTTATAAATATTTAATGAAAGAAAGAATAAACTACCGAAATTTTCTATTAATTTTTTTAGCATTACATATTTTTTCTTGTAGTATCCCTACATTTGTAGTAATTTCCAATTATTCAGGTGAAAAAATTGAAATACATTTTTATTTGAAAAAGAATCTCAATAAAAATTTTTTAAGTGAAAATGATTCAACAAAAGATATTGATTTTCAAACGGAAGAAGATGAAAAATATAAAATAAAAAATTTCATCAAAAAATGGAAAAGCGTGCCCGCACGGAATGTTCTCAAAAAAAATTATTCAGGTAATAGCAAATTTCTAACAGAAAACGAAATTAGATATGATTTTAAAAATAATAAAATTGTTTTGATAGTTGAGGAATATACAGCAATTATTCTATTTGAAGGTCACAATTACATGCATCCCTTACCTGAATATATTTCAAAAATATCTTTTGAACACAAAAAAGGATCTATGAGTTTTGAAAAAGACTATATAAATTTCCCATTTTCTTATGAAGAAAATTGTAGTTGTCTAATCTGGAAAATTTACTAATGAAACTTTACAAATTGCAATCTGCGTATAACAGCAACTAACCGCTTCGCTTCGGGACGAGCCCTCGCTTGGGCTGCGCCACATAGGCTTCTGGCACTCCCCTTGCATTCGCAAGTGTCGTTCCAGTCCCTAACGTCCCGTTTCCGGGACTCAGGGCCAGCCTACGTCGGTTAGTCTAGTTCGTTATACGACATAGCCTAAAAATTAAGGTTTAACATGAGAATTTCTAAAAAGACAGATAAAAGATCAATAACTGCGAATTAGAACAAAATTCTAGTTACAATTTTCTATACTATTTTGAATAAAAAATACTGAAATTTATGATTGAAACTGATTATACAATGTTATAACATTGTTATTACAGGATAAACATGTTAAAAAAATTAGTACAACACGGGAACAGCTCCGCTTTAGTAATTGAGAAACCGATTCTTGAACTTTTAAAAATTGATCAAAATTCGACTCTCGAAGTAACTACTGATGGCAAATCTTTGATTATAAAACCGATAGAAAAGAGTATAACAAAATCTCTTGAAAAGATTAATAAAGCTCACGGCAAGACACTCAAAAAACTTGCGCAGTAATGCTGGATGAAACTATATTTCTCTCTATTGAGGATGTAATTCTTATTCACAAAAATCAAATCGAACTCTATGGCGGAGCAACTGGCATTCGTGATCACGGACTTCTCGAATCAGCCATTAACCAACCAATGACTACTTTTAATGATATCAGTTTACACCCTTCTCTATTCGATAGAGCAGCTGCCTATTTATATTACTTATGCAAAAATCATCCTTTTTTGGATGGAAATAAACGAGTAGCATTGGCTTCTTCATTAGTCTTTCTCGATATTAACGGTTACGAAATACTTGATCCAAATGAGATATTGTATGACTTCGTAATAGGAGTCGCGGAAGGACAATACAAGTTAGAAGAGATAAAGAAAATATTAGAATCTTTAGCTAAACTTAATATCTAATAATAGGCTACGTCGTATAACAGCATGGAAACGCTGCGCTTCGGCACAAGGCCTCGCTTGGGCTGCGCCACATTTCCCTTCTGTCACTCGTTTGCATCCGCAAACTCCGTGCCAGTCCCTAACGTCCCCTCCAGGGACTCAGGGTCGGGAAACGTCGTCTCCACTAGTTCGTTATGCGCAAAAGCCTCACATTCAATTATTGACTAAAATAATTATTAGTAATTTCATTTCTCAAAGGTAAGGTTTATGGAAATTTATTTAGTAGTTGCTGGTGTATTTTTCGTACTTTCTGGAATGACGTTGGGCATGATACCGGCTGGTCTCATTATCGAACTATTTGATAGCCATCTAAGCGGAGATAATGTATGGCCGCTCTGTATATGGTATGGCATTTTCTTTCCAATCGGAATACTCTTATCTGGTTATTTAATTACTTCTGGAAATAAAATAAAACGTTCAACCGAAGATCAACTCTTCAGAACTCTACTTATTAATTTAACAGTTCCTTTAACCTATGGAATAATTCTATATATAATTTTAAAATCATTGATATACTAAAAGATAACGAATGAATGCATAAAAATAAATCTACTATTGTATTCTATATTTTTAACATTTCATTAAAAGATAAACTTTACTAATAAATTAAAAAATATAAATGTTAAATCTAATTAGAACATAAAAAAATCTTCTATTTAATTTAGCAAAAACATTAATATCTATTACAAAAGTGCATGTAATGAAAAATAACCAGAAAAATTTAAAATTTACTCTTTGTTCTAATAAAGATCATCCTATATAATCTTAGTATTAGTGGGCCTTGAAACAAATTTTTCTTTTTTTACACTCAAATTGAGTCAACTTGTAGGCACTTAAAAAGATATAGAATGACCAATAGGTTATTTTCAAAATAAAATTCTAGTCAACAATACGGTCAGAATGAAAAGGGTTTTAAACTAAGCTTGTATCTAGGCGAGGCTTCAGCGCATAACAGCGACTTAACGCTTCACTTCGGGACTAGCCCTCGTTCGGTCTCCGACACATTCCCCTCTGGCACTTCTCTTGCTTGCGCAAGCGTCGTTCCAGCCCCTAACGTCCCTTACAGGGACTCAGGGTCGGGGAACGTCGTTAAGTCTAGTTCGTTATACGCAAGTGAAGAAATTTAACTGATAAAGGAAAATAAAAATGAAACAAGGAATTATTATACTATCTTTGATAGGTGGAATTTTGGGACTTTTTGGTGGAGCCTGTAACTTTACCGGATCTGCTTGTGTAGCCGGAACTAACAAAGCACTCAATAAACATTCAAATTCTAAACAAAGTATAGAAGAAATAGAAAAATCAGAAAAAGAGATGCAAGACATTGCAATGAAAGGTGTTGTCGGCGGATTCTTTTCTCTAATCGCAATAATTGCAGGTCCACTATCCACCAAATTTCAATCAAAAAGAATTTCCTTCATATTTGCTTTAATAATAATTATTTCTGGAATAGTAAACATAAGTTCCTTAAATATAATTTCTGGATTGATTATATTTGCAGCCGGACTTCTCGCCTGTGTAAATGTTTTCTTAAAAAAATCGTAACAATAAAACAAAACTAAATACCAATGAAGCCTTTTATTGATTTTTTAAAATTTCTATTCGACCAAAACGATGTTAATGACGATTTAGAAACTGGACATGAGTTCGAGCAATATGTAGCTGAACTATTCACTGATCAAGGTAATTATTTTTCTATTCTTGAGTGGACACCTGATAATTCAATAAAGCATAAAAATTTTCGTGTTGAAAGTAACCAAAATCCAGATTTAGTCATTCAATATAATCCTACAAAGGAAAAATTTGCTGTCGAATGCAAATTCCGAAGTGGCCTATACAAAAATAAGATGAATCAAGTTGTTTTGAAATGGTCTTACTCTGAACAAATCAAACGATATAAGCAATTTTCACAAGAAAGAAAAATTCCAGTGTTTATTGTTATCGGCTTAGGTGGTGAACCGGATGAACCAGAATATATGTTTTGCATTCCTCTCGAAGAAGCAAAATATCCTGAATTATTCACAAGTATTCTGGAAAAGTTTGAACGACCAAGTGACAGAAATTTCTTTTGGAAAAATCGGAAACTACACTAACACATCTTCACCAGCGTATAACAGCGACTTAACGCTTCGCCTCGGAACTTGCGCCCTCGCTCGGTCTACGACACATTCCTCTCTGGAACTCCTCTTGCCTCCGCAAGCCTCGTTCCAGCCCCTAACGTCCCTTACAGGGACTCAGGGTCGAGGAACGTCGTTAAGTCTAGTTCGTTATACGCAATTTTAATAAATTTAAACAAAACAGGAAATAAATGAAAAAGCATCTGAATCTATTAATAATTTTTGGACTTATACACTGCAACACCCAAAGCAGTTTTATATATAAACCATCTAATCGAAAATCTTCCGAAACTCTACCTTATTCTATCTCAATAAACACATTCGATGATAAAAGAATATCGGGAAACACGAATTATCAACTCTTAGTTTTAATTCCACTTATACCGTATGGAACTGCTACAGTAAATCAAATTGAAAATGACGTTTATCCCTTTATTATTAAACCATCAAGAGATATTCAAGAAGCAATCGCGGAAGAAATAAATTCCCGTAGCTTACTTAAAACCATCAGTCTTACTAATAAATTTGAGCAGAAAAAATCTGACTTTAAAATTGAAGGAGAGATTTTAGAAACAACACGCACTGGGAAAATGACAACATATATGCTTGGTCCATTCGGAGTTTATCTTTGGATTTTAGGTGCTCCAATCCAATATACTAATTCCCAAATAAGAATTAAATATAGATTGCTCGATAAAAATAACAAAATTATTCTAGAAAAGGAATTTTCTAAAAATCGAAGTCGCGTTATGGGCTATTTTTACAATATGTTCTCACATCATGTTGATTCAAATTCAATTTTAAACGAGTTTGTTTTTGAATTAGCTAATGATGTGGAAAATATTTTAAAGCCAAATTAGATGAAACGTCATTACTCTATTAAATAGAAAAATCAGAATAAAAGCATAAAATAAATCTGACGAACTAGATTAGTCATATTAAAACTGCGTATAACAACGGCGAATCGCTTCGCTTCGGCACTGCCGGCCTCGCTCGGTCTGCGACACATAGGCTTCTGGCACTCCTCTTGCTTTCGCAAGCGTCGTTCCAGTCCCTAACGTCCCGTTCCGGGACTCAGGGCCAGCCTACGTCGATTAGCCTAGTTCGTTATACGACATATCTCAAACCATATGATAAATTTACAATTCCAAGACTATTACAGATTTTTTGCTTCTCTAGGTATAATATTAATTTCAATCAGCTTCATTCTTCCCTGGCTATTTCTAAAAACTGATTTAGATTTAATAATAAAACAGGAAGACTATGACAAATTATATCCAATTTCTAAGGAAATTATCGATCTAAAATTCAATTTAGCACGGTTGGTATATTCACATATCAAATTCACCTTCGCCCTATTAAATATAAGCGGAATAATTTCTTTAATATTCGGTCTTACGAATTGGAGAAAAGGACAGAATTTGATAGATTTCGAAACAGAAGAAAAATTAAAAGAATTTAAATTAAGAACAACTTCAGTTAGCGTAAAAGAAAAGAAAAATCAAATTGGTAAGGAAATCACAATATATGCTGCAAAATCAAATCTTCAAGCAGCAGCAAAAAATCAAATAATTAACAAAACATACGAAATAGAATCTTCAATTTTAAAAATATTAAAAAACCAGTTAAATAAAAAATACACCTTAATTACCCAAAGAAAACTTAAGGAAGTAACTGTTGATGGAATGCTTATACCAAATAATAAATTTGATTATTACTACATAATTGAAATTAAATATATTCATGGTAATCTCAAAAATGAATTATTAAAGTTGATTCTAAATTTTAATAAAAAAGTAGATCAGGAAACCGCAAACATACTTAATATACAGCCTCATTTGATAAACATACTAGTGGCCAAGAAATTTTCTGAAAATGATATCAAAACTTTAAATAATTTCTTGAACAAAGAAAAACTTAGAAGAACTAAGTTCATTACAATAGAAGAATCTGAATTAAATAGAAAAAATTCGACAGAATTAATCTTCAACAAATTAAACATCTGATTTACATGAGATACGTCGTATAACAGCGGCGAATCGCTTCGCTTCGGCACTTGCGGCCTCGCTCGGTCTACGACACATAGGCTTCTGGCACTCCTCTTGCTTGCGCAAGCGTCGTTCCAGTCCCTAACGTCCCGTTGGGACTCAGGGCCAGCCTACGTCGATTAGCCTAGTTCGTTATACGCCATATCAAAAAGTCAAAATTAAAGAAGAAGAATTACTCAAATTCCAAAAATAATCATATAATAGGAAATAAACACTGAATTATCATATCTAAAATGATTCTCCTCGTGATTGTAAGCTGTAGTTATTTATGACAAAAAAATTTCTGATTTTAATAATCCATCTTCTTTCATTATCTATTT
>NZ_AOGZ02000019.1 GCF_000332515.2 Leptospira wolbachii serovar Codice str. CDC | reverse complement strand
ATTAATTAATGGAAAAATATAAAAAACTACAAGAACGTCGTATAACAGCGCGGAAACGCTTCGCTTCGGGACGAGCCCTCGCTTGGCCTGCGGCACATTTCCCTTCTGGCACTCGCTTGCATACGCAAGCTACGTGGCCAGTCCCTAACGTCCCGTCGGGACTCAGGGTCGGGAAACGTCGTCTCCGCTATTTCGTTATGCGCAAACGTGTAAACTTAATATTAAAACCCATTAAATTTAAAGGAAAAAAATAAATGTCAAAACTAAATGTAGATCAAAAAACTATCTTCGAGCTTCTCTCCGACAAAAAGGCAGATTTTCTAATACCAGACTATCAAAGACCATATGCTTGGAATGAGGAGCAATGCCAAACACTTTGGGATGACATATTCCTCTTCTCTTTTCCGAATAACAACTATGAATCATTCGATGAAAATGATGAATATTTTCTAGGATCTATAGTCACTTTTAAGAATGAAAAAGGTAAATCTGAGGTTATTGATGGACAACAACGATTAACAACTATCATGTTAATTCTTCGATCTTTTTATGATAAGTTCGCCAATATGCAGGACAAAAATTCTAAGCAAACAAGAGAGCTCATTGAAAAGTGTATTTGGAAAACGGATACTTTCGGAACTGCCGATAAAACTACTCTTAAAATTGATTCTGAAGTAGCTACTGATAATGATAAGGAGGAATTTTTAGAATTATTGCGCACTGGCATTGTGAAACAACAAAGCAAGAGTCAATACGTAAATAACTATAAATTCTTTCAAAGTAAAATTGATGAATTTATTCACGAATTTTCTGGCTATATCGCATATTTACCAGCACGAATACTAAGCAATTGTATCTTACTGCCAATCGAAGCCGAGTCTCAAGACACTGCACTTAGAATTTTTTCTACGCTTAATGACCGTGGATTACCATTATCTGATGCAGATATATTCAAGGCGCAATTTTATAAATATTATGGTTCTTTAAATAAGAAAGATTATTTCATTTCTGAGTGGAAGTATTTAGAGGAAATAACTGGTTCGGTCTTCAATTCTATTACTGGTACACCGATGGATGAATTATTTGCTCGATATATGTATTTTTTGCGTGCAAAAGAAGGAGTAAAAAGTTCTACAACAGAAGCACTGCGAAAATTCTATGAAAAAAATAAATACACTTATTTAAAACAAGACCAAACACTTGATGATTTAAAATCTCTGGCTCAATTTTGGAAAAGTGTATCGGCACAAGATAAAGATAGATTCTCAAATGAAATTCTTAAAAAACTTTTTATTCTTAATTATGCTCCAAATGGTATGTGGCAGCATATTACTTCAGTTTATTTTCTAAAAAATCGAGACATAGACGGATTGCTAGATAATGAAAAATTTGCAAATTTTTTAAATCGAATAACAGCATTTATTTTTGCATACGCCATTACAAATCCAGGTGTAAACGCTCTCCGAACTCCAGTTTATGATGAAATGGTTAATATAATAAATGGTAGTGAAGCTACGTTTTCAAAGTATAAATTTAATTATAGTCAAGCGAGAACTTCCTTTGAAAATTATATTTTTACAAATCAAAGAAATGCCACAAGATCCATCCTAACTTGGTATTCGTATACATTCCAAGGACAACAGCTAATTGAATTAAGTGAAATTTTTCACTTAGAACATATCTATCCTAGAAAGCGCCAAGAAATGGAAGGAGGATTAAAAATAGAAAACAATATAGATTCTTTAGGAAACAAAATTTTACTTGAATCAAGTATAAATATTCAAGCATCTGATTACCGTTTTGAGGACAAAAAAAATATTATAGTGGAAAACAAAGACGCGGTAAATATAAACAAGCAAGCAAAATTGCAGAAATATCAAGCCTTCTAGATTACTCTGAATTTGGAGAGGATCAAATAGTAGAAAGAACCAAAACGATTCTAGACAAATTCTTTAATTTTCTAGATGAGGAAGATTTGATTTCTACAAAACAATAAAATACACGTCAGCGCATAACAGCGACTTACCGCTACGCTTCGGCACAAGGCCTCGCTCGGCCTTCGGCAAATTCCCCTTCTGGCATTCGCCTTGCGTTCGCAAGCTACATGCCAGTCCCTAACGTCCCGTTCCGGGACTCAGGGTCGGGGAACTTCGGTAAGTCTAGTTCGTTATACGACATTTGAAAAATTATAATCATTTAAAAATCAATAGACATTAAGAAAAAGGGTAACTCTATGCTTAAAAAGCTCCAGACAGATAACTATAACAAAAAAAATCATTTTTATTCATTAAGTTTAATTCTGATATTTTCTATGATTTCTCCATATAATTTATCTGCAAATGATATAGCTGGAGTATGGAAACTAAATTCAGTCAAACTGGATGATGGTGGAGATTCTACTTACGATCTCAAAGAAGGAAGAATTCTATTCATAGATAAAATCGATAAAGGATTATATAAGTTAAAACGATATACATCAGGAAAAATAGGTTTAGACGTTGAGGTTATTGAAAAAAATGATATTTTTGGTTATGATTTAGATAAAATTCCTGTATACTTAAAACGTGATGGTAATACGTTAATTCGCAAATCAAAAGGGTGGACTGATACCTACACACTAACAAACTTAAAATCTGAAATTGATGCACAAGAGTTAAGTAAAAATAACCCTGCTTATTTTCACTGGGAAAAAATTAAGAAAAATTCTCCAAATAAAAAACAACTTCAGCTAACTACTGAAAACTATGTTGATAAGAAAATTGAAATTTCCGGCTTCGCAAGGCTTTGTTCTTATTACAATTATGAGTATAAAAATTCAAAAGATACTCATTTTTGTTTATTCTTTGTTGAAAATAAATATGATACTTTTAGCGAAGACTACTATATTTATTTTGAAAAAAATAAATATCCAGAAATCCTGAATTCACTCGAATTAAATTCCTTATTGCCAGTTACTATTGAAGCTATTTTACTTAATACCAAATATGATAAAAGTTCCAATGGTCAAATCTTTCTTGAAGGACTTACACTAACAATTCCATACTAATTTAAATTTCTTATGATTATTTATATATCAAAACTTTGGCTAACATTTTCAAACGTCGTATAACAGCGCCTTACCGCTACGCTTCGGGACAAGCCCTCGCTCGGGCTACGCCAAATTCCCCTTCTGGCATTCGCCTTGCTTGCGCAAGCTACATGCCAGTCCCTAACGTCCCGTCGGGACTCAGGGTCGGGGAACTTCGGTAAGTCTAGTTCGTTATACGCAAGTTGCTAAAATTCAAACTTTTCCTCAAAATAAGAAAATATTAAGAAATTAAACCAAAAGTGTAATAAAATTTAGTAGATTTATGATAGCATATTTGATATCATCATTGTATGCGAGTAACAATTGATACAAATGTTCTATATCAAGCTCTCAGGGACAGTAGAGGTGCTTCGCATTTTATATTAACTTTAGCTGAAAAGAGGAAAATTGAGTTAGCCCTATCTACCCCAGTATTTGTCGAATACTCTGATGTTTTACTTAGAGATAAGTCACTCTCTGATTTAGGTTTATCAAAGAAGGAAGTTAATCTTGTTTTGGACTTCCTTGTTTTTGTGGCTACGCCTTTTTCAATTAACTATTTACTAAGACCTAATCTTGCGGACGAAAACGATAATCTTTTTGTTGAACTTGCTTTTGCTAGTAACAGTCGATTTTTAATTACTTCAAATATAAAAGACTTTAACCAAAATAAAGATCTTAAATTTGATTCTTTTAAAGTTATTACTCCTACCGATTTTACTAAATTATGGAGATTAAATTATGAATAAAAAAAACGTTCTAACTATTCGAATTCCTGAAGATCTAAAAGAAAGAATTGAGAAAACTGCAGCTACTCAAGGTGTTTCTCTTAATCAATTTGCTTTATATGCTTTTACAAGAGGTATCAGCGATATTGATACTGCTAACTTTTTTAAAAAACGAATTCAAGGAAAAACGAAAGAATCAATTGAAGACGGATTTAAGAAAGTTATGGGAAAAGTCGGGAAAAAAGATAAAATCCCAAGTTGGGATAAACTATAATTCTATAGTAGCAACCAGCGTATAACAGCGTGGAAACGCTTCGCTTCGGCACTGCCGGCCTCGCTCGGTCTGCGACACATTCCTCTCCGTCACGCTTCTTGCCTTGCAAGAAGACGCGCCGACGCTAACGCCTCTGCGAGGCTCAGCTACGAGGAACGTCGTCTCCACTTGTTCGTTATACGACATGGCGAAAAATTAATTCTGTAAAATGAAGAATCAAAAAAAGACAAAAAGAGTTGACTTGGTATATACCAAGATACATACTCTTTTCTATGCAAACAGCGAAAATTTTTGTAAATGGCAGAAGCCAGGCAGTCAGAATCCCGAAAGAATTTCAATTCAAAGGTGAGGAAGTTTTCATACAAAAAGTTGGAGATGCTGTTATACTTGTCCCTAAGAATAAAGCATGGAATGCTTTTCTTGATGGATTAAATGGTTTTACTGATGACTTTCTAGCTGAAGGAAGGATTGATTTACCAGAATCAGAAAGAGAACAATTTTAATGTATCTAATTGATACAAATATATGCATTTACCTAATAAAAAAGAAAAACAATAAACTCTTAGAAGTATTAAAAAAAAATCATAATAAAGGTGTTTTTATATCTTCTCTTACTTTAGCTGAACTAGAATTTGGGGTAGAGAACAGTGAACATAAAGAGAAAAATAGAATTTCATTAATTGAATTTCTTACTATTTTTGAAATTTTAAGCTTCGAAGAAAGAGACACTCTTGCTTTCGGGAAAATTAAAAGCTATTTGAGAAAGTCAGGTAAAATGATTGGGACTATGGATGCATTATTAGCAGCTCAATCTATATCAAGAAACCTTATTTTTGTTACAAATAATACAAAAGAATTCGAAAGAATAAAAAACTTGAAGATTGAGGATTGGACCATTTAATCTCGCCACGTCGTATAACAGCAACTAACCGCTTCACTTCGGGACTTACGCCCTCGTTCGGTCTACGACACATAGGCTTTTGTCACTCCTCTTGCTTACGCAAGCGTCGTGCCAATCCCTAACGTCCCCTTCGGGGACTCAGGGCCAGCCTACGTCGGTTAGTCTAGTTCGTTAGCCGAAATTGCAAAAAACTAAATTAACGGATAACCAAAAAAATATTTGACATATCTCATTTTGAGATACAAATGGCAATGGTGCACGTAATCAGCTGGAAGAAATTAGATGATTTTATCATTAAACATCCTAATTCTGAATCTTCCTTAAAGAGCTGGTATAAAATCCTTAAAAATACTAGCTTTAACGATTTTAATGATTTAAGAAAACTATTTAATTCTGTCGATCTGGTAGGAAATCTTACCGTTTTTAACATTAGTGGAAACAACTTCAGGTTAATTGCAGCTATTCACTTTAATACTCAGAAAGTTTTTATTAGATACATTTTAACTCATTCAGATTATGATAAGGGGAAATGGAAAAAGGAGATTATATGATTCTAGAAATTGAAAAAATTAAGAATGTTTGGCATGACCTAAAAGATATTCTCTCCGTTCCTCATACTGATAAACAATATAAAAAATTAGTGAAAGTTTTAGATGAACTTATTGATGAAGTTGGAAATGATGAAAAACATCAATTAGCTCCGCTTCTAGAAACTGTTGGAAATTTGATCGAAGAATATGAAAACGATCATTACATACAGCCCAATGCTGAACCAATCGAAATTTTAAAATATCTAATGCAAGAAAAGAACTTAACACAAAAAGATCTAGCTATTCTGGGTAGCCAAGGTGTTGTTTCAGAAATATTGAATGGAAAACGAGAACTAAACGTAAGGCAAATCAAAGCCCTTGCAGATAAATTCAAAATCTCTCCTTCTGCTTTTATTTAAACTATATATTTGCAACTTCGGCTAACAGCAACTAACCGCTTCGCTTCGGGACTTCGCCCTCGCTTGGGCTGCGCCACATAGGCTTCTGGCACTCCCCTTGCAGTCGCAAGTGTCGTTCCAGTCCCTAACGTCCCGTTCGGGACTCAGGGCCAGCCTACGTCGGTTAGTCTAGTTCGTTATACGACATTTTAAGCAACCCAATTTGAAGAAGGAAATAAGTCGTTTTTCTTCCTCCGAAATAAAAAATATCATATAGGAGATTTAATACCTTATTATATTTATGTAGAATTTAATAAGATCAAAGAAATCAGTTGAAAGAAAATTATAAGCTAGCTAATCGAAAAAATGAAGACCCAAATTACCAATAACATAATCTGGATTTTTTTTATCATTATATTTCACCAAAATTGTTTTTGGACTATGAAAACTTATGAAAATGCTTACCCATATCCCAAAAGTGGCAAAGTTCCGATTACTGAAATTGAAAGTATTCTTATTGATACTAATGATACAATAAAAGTCAAAACCAATGAAAATTCAGGTTGTTTAAAAATAAGTAATGGGTCCTATTTCCTTTGGTTTAGCAAAAAATCGCTAAACCAAAAATGCGAATCATTTAACAATGAAAATTCTGAACCAGGATCATTAACATTCCTAAATATCTCAAATTCTGCTATACTTAGAAAAGACAAAATAATATTAGATTTTTCTTCATTTCCTCCAGAGAAATTTTTATTAACAAATCCTTATGTCGTTTGGAGTGCCTCGGAAGGATTTTATGGCTATTCAAATGATCCAAAAGTAGACTCCACTTTTAAAAACGCTTACATTTCAAATGACTATAAATATTTATTTGTAGAAAAAAAGGATAAAATGTTTGTTTTCAATGCACATGAAGAAAAGTCAGTGATCCGGAGAATAGTAATTGAAAATTTAGCAAATAAATTAATTAAAACTTATAAAAACAAAATTATACCTATCAAATTCATACAGATCAAAGATACTGGAATATTATCTATCACTCAATCCAACAAAAGGCAATTCTATGCACTTGCAAACACTCCAAATTTATACGATATAAAATTGGACATCACAAAGGATAAGGAACAAAAACCAAATTATGAGTATCTCCCTCTTCTGCCAATTAGTCTAATTGCAGATATAATTATTAGCCCTATTGTTATTCCATTCTATACTTACTATTTTATGAGAATGAGAATAAAATAGTAAGCTGAAATGTTATTCATGTTGTTATATCAATATTAAATTTACAAAATTAATAAAACTTAAAATTTCTGGTAACATTTAAAACGTCGTATAACAGCGACTTACCGCTACGCTTCGGGACAAGCCCTCGCTCGGGCTTCGCCAAATTCCCTTTCTGTCACTCGTTTGCATTCGCAAACTACGTGCCAGTCCCTAACGTCCCTTCGGGACTCAGGGTCAGGGAACTTCGGTAAGTCTAGTTCGTTATATGCAATAAGCGCAAAAATAATTTATGAAATTTGAAAAAAGAATATTAGGAAAAGAGTTTTATACCTATGATCCAAATATTAATTGTACACATGATGATTTACGTAGCTTATTAAAAAAATATAGTCGCCTAGAAATATTAAGGACAATCGCAAATTTTTCAGCACAAATATTCAACAATAACAATATATTAAATTTTTCTAGTATTCCGCTAACGAATGATATTTTATTAACGGCAGCGGAATATACAATAAAATATGCAAACCTTAGCGAAAACAAAATAATCCCAGAGAATGATTTAAAATTATTCTTTAGAATGTGCCATAAATTTTCTAATTCCAAGATAGTGGAAAAAACACAAAATCATGAGGAGATACTAATTAATTACAGTTACAAACAATTCATTTTCCAAGAAAATTTACTGAGCCAATTTGCAAGAAGCCATTACATATACACAAATCTTTGGGAAAGAGTCGAATGTGAAAACAAAATTGATATTCTTAAAGAAATAGAAAGCATTCTCGGATTAAGATATGAAATTGCATTGTTTTTCACTTATGCTTCTGTAGGAAACAAAGATGGGTATCTATTTGAATATGATAAAAAAACTATTGATGGATTAAACAAAGCAACTAGTTTGCAAATTAATATTTCAGACCATCAAAAATATTTAAAATGGGCAAGCGAAACTTATTCATATTTTGATAAATATGATGGGCTCATGAGCCCATTTGTCTTCTATCCAATTATTAATACCCAAACAAAACCACCTGGAGTAAATTCCGAAGTATACATAATAGTAAACCATCACCTATTATATGATAAAATTACTAATAATTTATATTTTCAACTCGCAGAAAAATTTGATTTAGGAAATGGAAAGAATCAATTTAAAGTAAATTTTGGCTATGTATTTCAAGAATATATAGGTGAAATTCTAAAATTTCATTTCCATAATTGGACCGTACATTCAGAAATTAATTACCTAAAAGCAAAAAAAGAAAAAAATGATACAGTAGATTGGCTAATAACGAAAGAAAACAAAATGATTCTTATCGAAGTAAAACAATCATCAATATTTCTAGAATCAAAAATCAATTGTAAGATTTCAGACATAAAAAAAGACTTGGAAAAAACATTAGCCAAAGGCGTAAGACAACTTAAAAAGACAAAAACAGATATACTATCCAAAAAATATAAAGAACTAAGCAAATTTGAGCATATTAACCAATTCCAATATGTAATTGTAACCAATGATCGGTTTTATTATTCAAATTACATCGGAAAAAATTCAATTAAAGAAATTATACCTGATATAGATTTTGATTTTCATATTATTAGTGTAAATGAATTAGAAATCTTACTTTCTGAACAAAAAGAATCGGAAAGTTTCTTTGATTTATTAACCTATAAATCTTTGGAATTTCCTTTAATAGATTTCAAAGAGTTTTTATTTAGTATTTTTCCTAATGGTAACAATCATCCTAAATTCCTATCAGAGTATTATAGTAATTTTTTTAATAAAATTTCACTAAATATACAATTAATAGATAAATAAGCTATATAAGCGCTTACTGCATATAACAGCGACTTAACGCTTCGCTTCGGGACAAGCCCTCGCTCGGTCTGCGACACATTCCCCTTCTGTCACTCGCCTGCATCCGCAAGCTACGTGCCAGTCCCTAACGTCCCGTTCCGGGACTCAGGGTCGGGAAACGTCGTTAAGTCTAGTTCGTTATCTGCAATGCCATAGTGTATGCCTCAGGACATGGGTAACACTTTTGTAGCAAGACATAGGTAACACTTTCAGGTTTCTAATCCCTTTAGATCACCTTTACAGGAGGGCTTTGGGATGCCTTGGAAGGAGAATAATACCGTGGATTTAAGATTTCAATTTGTTCTGGATAGCTTCCAGAATGACGTCAATTTTACTCAGCTTTGTGCTCAGTATGGCATCTCTACTAAGTGTGGATACAAGTGGAAAGAAAGGTTCTTGAAGGAAGGGAGAGATGGTCTTCTGGATAAGAAGAGAACTCCTAAGAACTCTCCCGCTAAGATTGCAGAAGAAACAATTCTAGAAATCATTAAGATCAAAAATAACAAGAAGTTCTGGGGTGCTAAGAAAATACTCGAACTCTATAAAGCTAAATTCCCAGATAGAAGACCTCCTAACAGATCTACCGTTGAACGCATTCTTAAGAAGGCAGGCCTACTTGAGAAAAAAAAGAATAGAAGACCAATTAATTCAGGACAACGAATCTCTATGCCGGAGAAAGCGACCCATCCGAATCATATTTGGACCGTTGACTTCAAAGGATGGTGGTATACTCCAGACAGGGAGAAAGTAAATCCTCTCACGGTCAGAGATGATTTCTCTAAATACATTCTCTCCATTAAGACCCTTTCCAAAGGCGATATTCCTTCCGTTAAAGCTGAATTTATTAGGTTATTTAAGATCTATGGATTACCAGAAATCATTCGCTCCGACAACGGACCGCCTTTCGCTTCTATGCAGTCTCTTTGGGGACTCACTAAACTCTCTGTTTGGTTGGCTCTCTCTAGGTATCAAGCTCGATCGCATTCAACCAGGTAAACCTTACCAAAATGGCGCTCATGAAAGAATGCATAGAGACGCGTAGACTCGAGAACTACAACATGAAATCGTTGGTAACATCACTCTCTTCCAAAAACTCTTCGATAAATGGAGAATTGAATTCAATAGAGAAAGACCACACGAAGCTCTTAACATGAAAACTCCAGAACAAATCTATGTTAAATCGGAAAAACTTTTTGATCCGAACGCTGAACTTCTAATCGCCTATCCGTTTGGATTCAAGCAAAGACATGTTAACGATCGCGGTTACATCAATTACAATGGAAATCTCATCATGATCGGAAATCCTTTAACGGGTTTAATGTCGGTATTAAAAAAGATTCGATTCCGTTTCTATTTGGTACGCGAAATAATAAGTTAGGTAATCTCGATCAAATTTATTCTTGATTAATCCTGATTCCAATTCATATAAAGTTCATAAACCAAGGAAGGTTACTAAAAAGTACTACCCTTCTCCTGACGCATGAACGTTACCCATGTCTTGAAGTCATACCTAGAACTTAATTTTATGAATGAATTCCGAACAAGTATTATATAAGCATATAGATAGGATTCAAGCTTCCAACCTGCCTCATCATGTTAAGAAGGTTGTTTCGGCTGTTACTCTTTGCAGAACTAATGCAATGAAAGGAAGAGTCTATTCTTGTCCAAACGGACACTTCTCTATATTCATGAGAGAATTCTTGTAACAATAGATCTTGTCCTACTTGCCAATCAGAAATAAAAGAGAAGTGGAATTCCAATACAAAAGATAAAGTCACTAATTCTCCACATTATCATCTGTTTTAAGTTACCTGCTTTTCTATATCCATATATTCTTTCCTATTATAAAGAATTTATAGAAATCCTTTTTGATGCTTCTTCTAAGTCTATTCTCAAATTAATTAAGTATTCTTTTGATCTAGCACCTACTACGGCATTCATTTCTGTTCTACACACTCATGGTGATGCTTACCAACTTTCATCCACATATTCACATCATTCTCAATTCTATTGCTCTATCCAAAAAACAGGACAAGATTCTCTTACTTGATGAAACTCTCTTCAAACTTGATAACTTCAATTCCAGACTCTATAACCAAATTCTAAAAAAAGAATTAATTCTTCTCTACAAGAAACATCCTGAACTTGGAATTGACTTCAGCAAAATATTGATAATATTCATAAGAAAATATATTTATTTCTAAGAAATACGAATCACCTTATCCTATCATTAACTACCTTTCCAAAACTATCAAAGGAAATGCTCTCGATCTTAATCAGGTCGATTTTCTTGATAATGGTTCCATTAATCTTCATAATAAAGATAAATCTTTTCTTTTTCTAACAATGAATTTGTAATTAGATACATCAAACACATCATTCCACAAAACATTAAATCTATTCGTTATTCCGGTTTCTACACGCGTAGACTAGTAGATCTAAGTATGAAATAGTAAATCAACTCTTCGAAGTACTTAGTAAAGAAGAAACAGAATCAAAATTCAATGATGATTCGATTCTCG
>NZ_AOGZ02000018.1 GCF_000332515.2 Leptospira wolbachii serovar Codice str. CDC | reverse complement strand
GCGTAAGCAAGAGGAGTGACAAAAGCCTATGTGTCGGAGACCGAACGAGGGCGCAAGTCCCGAAGTGAAGCGGTTAGTCGCTGTTATACGAAGTTGCTGCTTTTAGTAGTTTGAATTGTTTATTTTTCGAAATTCATTTAGGACTGATTCGGAGATCCAGATTCCCTTTTTTTGAAGTTCATCAATTAGTTTCTCTAAATCTTTTATTATACCTAACTTTTTCGCTTTTGCTAAAATTCCGAGAGTTCCGGTTATTTTTAATCCAAGATTCTTTGCTATTTTTCTAGCCTTTAGGTCATCCAATATTACGAGAGAGTTTTTTGATTCTAGTGCCAAAGCAATGGTTGTTGCTTCTCCGCTATCTAAAATTTGTTCAAGAGACTTAACAGAAAATTCTTGGGTAGGATTTTTGATTTTTATAAAGTCAGGAATATTTTCCCCAAATTCAGTCTTAACTGTATCAGTAATGATGACTGTATTATATAAGTTTTTTAAAATACCAATTTGTTGGATTTTCGAAAGAAGTATTAAGCAACTTGTGTTAGAGATAACGTCAGGCATTCTCTAAATCAGTTTTAAGATCATCGGTAGAGTATCCAAATAGAATAGAAGACCCATAGTTTTTCATCACATCAATTAGAGAAGATTTTGATAGGTTAACGATATCAGCGGCTTGCCCAATGGATATTTTACCAGTCTCATATAATTTAACAGCCATAGCCATTTTGAAATCATATTCATTTAGGTCTATTTGGTCTGGGATTTGAAAACTTAGAGATTTCATGATCGGATACATCTAAGTTTTTGTTCTAGGAAAGTAAAAATCAAACTATTTTCATATCATTTTGAATGAATTTTCTGAAAATATCGGTTTTTTTGTTCCAACTAATGTTTTGCAGCAATTTCGTATAACGAACTAGACTTAACGACGTTCCCCGACCCTGAGTCCCGAAGGGACGTTAGGGACTGGAACGACGCTTGCAGAGGCAAGAGGAGTGCCAGAGGGGAATGTGTCACAGACCGAGCGAGGGCTTGTCCCGATGCGAAGCGTTAAGTTGATGTTATACGAAGTCGGTTAAGCTACATACTATTTTTCATAACATCGTATGCATTCTCTCTTGGTCCGACATACGTGATTAGGAGTTCTTTTAAATTTTCATCTAAAAAGAAGATAATTCGATATTCGGTTTTATGTATTTTGAAATGGTGCGAAGAATAGCCTATTAAATCGCCAACTAACACATCCGCGATTGTTGGATTTTCAATTAGTCGATCAATTTCTGCTTTGATATTTTTTTTAATGTATGGGTCAGCTTTTTTTATAAATTTTGCAGGTTGATTTCTATCGAACTTTGCTACATACATTTTTGAATCGACTTTTACAAGTTTCCATGTGTTTCAGGCATTAATCGAATAAGTCTTCATAAGTATCAAACTCACCAGCTTTGATATTGATTGTTGCTTTAAGAATAGCAGCAGTAAATGCCTTTTCAGAGTCTTCGTTTGTGTTTGTTATTACTGAAAGTACATTTCTTAAGATTAGTTTGTAATCTCTTTCTGTAAAGAGATCCTCATTTGTGTGAGTAATTTCATACCTTTTCTCTGGTTCGAAATTTGAATTAGGAATTAATGGATTTATAGTTGTGGAATTCATTTTATTAACCTTGTAATTTTTAAGTCAAAAAAATATTAAAAACTTTTTGTTTTAGTTCTCGAACTGAGTCATCTAAAAGATCTTCAACCACTTTTTTATCAGGTGTTGTTATTGAAGTCCATATCCTGTGATCATTTATGGCTGCGTAAAGAGAATTGGATACTCCTTTTCTTGGTTGGAGTTGAATATTAAATCTTTGATCATCACCTATAATTACTTCGAAACGCAAGTCCAATGTCTTTGTAATATATGGCCGGTCGATTTGACGAAGTCCGTTTTGAATAAATCTATCGGTTAACCATGTTTCACCGTTTTCGCCAATATCATTCCACTCATGCTCAGTATTCAATCCTATGTTTGAATAAAACAGGGGCAAAGATCCATTAGTTACCCGGACGATTTCATTTGTCACTTTTTCGTATAAGTCTGCAACTTCGAAACTTTCGTGACCAATTATTTGAATTCTTTGAGGGTTGATGATAACTGAAGGATAAGGCAACCTTCCTGAGTGCTTTGTGATTATAAAACCTTGTTCACTAGTTCCTGCCGAGGTATTATAGGGGTCTCCAAATAGGTCTAAACAGAACCTACGATCCAGAATTGGAATTTGGGACATAATGCTCTTCCAAGCACCTACAAAACTATAAGAAATTATCCTATGATTCACATTCCCTTCCCTGGTAAATTAGACTTATGTCAACTATATCGGTTCTCATTTAAGAGAAAAAGTATTTTTTTTATCAAAATTCGAGTTTAACCGATTTCGTATAACGATAGAGGCTTACCGACGTTTCGTGTAGCTGAGCCTCTGAAGGAGGCGTTAGCGTAACACGAAATGTGCCTTTAGGCCGAGCGAAGGCCCCACGAGATCCAGATTTCCACAGAAATCTGAGGCGAAGTGGAAAAGGACCTGAGCGAGCGGTAAGGCGATGTTAATTGCAGTTGGTTATCTATTGAATTTGTTAGAAATACGAAGTGTGCTAATCCCAAGCGCGCAAATTTTCGCTCATATTTTTTTTTCTTTATAGCGCGCCGATCATTCATGAAGCATGGGAACCGTAAAAAAAAATAATATGAATTAGAGCGAAGTAAATCTCTTCACTCATATTTTTTTCTTTAAATCACCTGAATCTCGCACAAAACGTTAAAACCAGACCAAGATATAATTCAGAGAAACGCTATTTGTATCTCTTTGAATCTTTAAGAAAATTTGCGCGCTGATTTTTTTTGAAGAGATTTAACCAATTGCAATTAACGAAATAGCGGAGACGACGTTCCCCGACCCTGAGTCCCGACGGGACGTTAGGGACTGGCCACGTAGCTTGCGTATGCAAGCGAGTGCCAGAAGGGGAATGTGTCGCAGACCGAGCGAGGGCTCGTCCCGAAGCGAAGCGTTTCCGCGCTGTTAGCCGCTGCGATCTACTTTTATAGAAGTTCAAATGGAATATAAAATTGATTTTTATCGAATATATTCTCGATTGGTATCTCTCTACTTAATAAGGATTTCAATCGAAATTGAATTTCATTAGCTTCTGGATTTTGCAGATACGCGTAGACTCAATCGTAAAGAATCTTTGAGTAAGTTTCTATCAATTTTCCTGTTGAAAACAGGAAAGGAATATCCTATAATTACCAGAATTTCTGTTTCTTTAAGAATTTCTGTAGCTAGTTCTCTATTTTTTAATACTAACTTATTATCTGATTCCCATGCAAAGGCAAATGGGACATGCACTCTTGGATTATTAAAGATTGATTCTGAATATTTTAACAGTTCTAGGATTCCATTTCTATCACTTTTTGCAAAATTATATTCTAATAAATCATATCTATTGCCCCAATGATAAAAGAATGAAGCTGTTCCGTTTAATTTAATTAAGTATGGTTTCTTATCATCTAAATTTTCCTCTGGCGAATGAAAGACATTCAATATCTCTAAATGGCTATTATGATGTCCATAGTTAAGTATTTCTGAAATTGATTTTTCTAGTTGCATATCATAATTCCATGATATGAAGTTTACATTGTTAGGTAACGAAATGTCGCCTTTTTTTTCATCAAGCACAGATGATAGAAAAACCTCGTAGCGGTTGTCTGTTTTACGAAGTAATTGAAGGATAGTTAAGTAAATTGAAAGTGCAAATTTTAAATTTCGTAGATCATTTGACTCTGCTCTAATAGATAAAATACGAGCATAGGTATCAACAGATGCATGGCTTTCAAGGGTATTCTTTAGTTGTTTAAGGTAGTCGAAAAGTATATAATTTTTATTTGTTTCTGGATTTATCTCTAGTTTTGGATAATCGACTAATCCCTCAATCCTCTTAATATAATTATTAATTAAATTGGCGATATTATCCATATTTTCAGAAAAATTCTTTACTATGGGGATACAATTGAAACTGGCTCCAGCTCCAAGAATATAAGTAATTTTAGTATGTTCCATTATGAATTTGATTTTTGATCGTTGCGGCTAACGAAATAGCGAAGACGACGTTTCCCGACCCTGAGTCCCGACGGGACGTTAGGGACTGGCCACGTAGCTTGCGTATGCAAGCGAGTGCCAGAAGGGAAATGTGCCGCAGGCCGAGCGAGGCCTTGTGCCGAAGCGAAGCGTTTCCGCGCTGTTATACGCTGTTTTTCATTATTTATTCTGTATTGTATAGCGACTCGATTCTGCCATCTGGAGCAATATGTATAACGTAATAGTTACCATTATAGTAAACACTTTCAGCTCCATATTTTGAAAATTTTTTATTTTGGTTTTTTTGATTAAAATGTTTCCATTCAAAGTAAATAACACTTACAATTCTTCGGACCAATATTTCTAAATCCTCTAATTTATATGGTATTTCACTTTTATTAACTTTTTTAATTTTATGATTATATAGATGTCTTAAAACTATATGTAAAAATGATTCATTGTTCCAATAGATTGTAGGACTTTCTTGAACCATTCTGTCGTCTTCGATGAGAAACATTGCTGGTAGAATTATATTTAAGATTTCTCTTATTTCCGAAATTTCTTTTTTTCTGATATTTAATTTTTTTAGTTCTTTGACCAACAATAGGATTTGTTTCCAAAAATGTTTGGCTTCACTTTTTTTTAGTTTAGATTCTTCAGTTTCTGTTATTAATCCTTTTTTCCGTTTTGTATTAAGATAATGGCGATGGATTTGAAAATTTTCAACTAATTCTGCCTCTTGTAATTCGATATTTGATAGTATAGTTTCAGGAAAGTTTCCGAACATACCCATATAAATACCTACAAATTTTTCTTTTTCAGATTTTAAGAGTTTTATACCTGATTCTATATATTTTTTGTATAGAATTAATGTCATTTTTTCCATTTCTAGAGGATCGTTTCCGAATTCTATTGGTATAGTTATTTTATTTTTATGATTTTTCGGTATATCATTTTGGATATTGTCGTTCGGTGTTAGTATAATTTGAATAATTGATTGGATTGATAGTCCTTCTGTAATTAGTAATGTTTTTATTTCTGGTTTATAATTCAAATCTAATGTATTTAGTTTTAAAAAAGAAATATTTTCTTTTATTCCTAATGCTATATCTTCCCCTGCGAAGTATTTTCTTTGATTTAGAGTATAATGTAATATTCCGCTAAGGGGACTATTGTATTTCTTGAAATCTTCTGAACTGGGATCGAGATCAATTGTCACAAAGCTATCCGTCTTTCCAATTTTTTCATAAATGGTAAACGGATCTAATTTTATATAATACATTCTTTTAAACTTTTATTCTATGATACTTTTTTCATAAATATATTTGAAAAATAGCGTATAACGAACTAGGGGAGACGACGTTGTCCGTAGCCGAGCCTACGAAGTAGGTGTTGGCGTCGGCGCGCGTTCTTGCGGAGCAAGAAGCGTGACGGAGGACAATGTGTCGTAGACCGAGCAAGGGCGTAAGTCCCGCAGCGAAGCGGTTAGTTGCTGTTATACGAAGTCGTAGGTTGATAATTTATTTCTCTATTAATTTACCGGTAACAAATTTGTGAATTAAGCTAGAAATAAAGGTTTGATAAGGTAATCCTTCCTCAAAAGCTTTCTTTTGAATGGATTGTAAATCTAATTGATTGAGCCTAATATTAATTCTCTTGTTCTTTGCGAGTGTAGCAGAAGCAGCTTTCTGATAACTGCTGATCAATTTGTTATTAAGTCCGATTGATTTCCATTCACCAGCTTCGTATGATGTGAGAATATCACTTTCTTCTTTTGAAAGCGTCGGAAGTTTTTTGTGTATTTTGTCTATTTTAGATTTCATTGTCATAGCCTTCCTTTAAAAGATAATTTCGTGTAGCTTTTCTACTTGGTATAATGGTTTTGAGGAAAATTTCGTCTTTATTTTCAATAAAAGGAATTAAGTATGCATAACTTTCAATTTCAATAATGAAAATCGATTGGTTCGGATACTTATCTTTATTTGGGTGTTTAATAATGTCTAAAAGAAATCCATTTTCAATCTGAAAGAGGACTAATTCAAAAGAAATTCCTCGCTCTTTTCTTAAGATTTCGTCTTTCTCGATATCCCAACGATAATTCTTCACTCAGATAAATTTGATGACAATGTGTGCCTTGTGTCAAGGCTTTTTGTTCTACCTCTTTTCATTATATTTTCAAAAGTTTTGCCTATCTTTTTAGTTTAAATTTTCGGTATGACTTCAAGACATGGGTAACGTTCATGCGTCAGGAGAAGGGTAATACTTTTTGGTAACCTTTCTTGGTTTATGAACTTTGTATGAATTGGAATCAGGATTAATCAAGAATAAATTTTGATCGAGAGAACCTAACTTATTATTTCCGAACCAAATAGAAACGGAATCGATATCTTTTTTAATTCCTACATTAAACCCGTTAAAAGGATTTCCGATCATGACGAGATTTCCATCGTAATTGATGTAACCGCGATTGTTAACATGTCTTTGCTTGAATCCAAAAGGATAGGCGATTAGAAGTTCAGCATTCGGATCAAAAAGTTTTTCAGATTTCACATAGATTTGTTCTGGAGTTTTCATGTTGAGGGCTTCGTGTGGTCTTTCTCTATTGAATTCAACTCTCCATTTGTCGAAGAGTTTTTGGAAGAGAGTGATGTTACCGACGATTTCGTGTTGTAGTTCGCGAGCCATGTCTCTATGCATTCTTTCATGAGCGCCATTTTGGTAAGGTTTTCCTGGTTGAATACGATCGAGCTTGATACCGAGAGAGAGCCACCAAACAGAGAGTTTAGTAAGCCCCCAAAGAGACTGCATAGACGCGTAATGCGGACCGTTGTCAGAGCGAATGATTTCTGGTAATCCATAGATCTTAAATAACCTAATGAATTCGGCTTTTACTGAAGGAATGTCGCCTTTGGAAAGGGTCTTAATGGAGAGAATGTATTTAGAGAAATCATCTCTGACCGTGAGAGGATTTACTTTCTCCCTGTCTGGAGTATACCACCATCCTTTTGAAGTCAACGGTCCAAATATGATTCAGTCTACGCGTGGCTTTCTCGGGCATAGAGATGCGCTGTCCTGAATTAATTGGTCTTCTATTCTTTTTTTTCTCAAGTAGGCCTGCCTTCTTAAGAATCCGTTCAACAGTAGATCTGTTAGGAGGTTTTCTATCAGGGAATTTAGTTTTATAGAGTTCGAGTATTTTCTTAGCACCCCAGAACTTCTTGTTATTTTTGATCTTAATGATTTCTAAGATGGTTTCTTCCGCAATCTTAGCGGGAGAGTTCTTAGGAGTTCTCTTCTTATCCAGAAGACCTTCTCTCCCTTCCTTCAAGAACCTTTCTTTCCACTTGTATCCACACTTAGTAGAGATGCCATACTGAGCACAAAGCTGAGTAAAATTGACGTCATTCTGGAAGCTATCCAGAACAAATTGAAATCTTAAATCCACGATATTATTCTCCTTCCAAGGCATCCCCAAAGCCCTCCTGTAAAGGTGATCTAAAGGGATTAGAAACCTGAAAGTGTTACCTATGTCTTGCTACAAAAGTGTTACCCATGTCCTGAGGCATACAATTTGAAATGTCGCATAACGAACTAGTGTAACCGACGTAGGCTGGCCCTGAGTCCCGAATGGGACGTTAGGGACTGGTCACGACACTTGCGCAGGCAAGGGGAGTGCCAGAAGCCTATGTGTCGCAGACCGAGCGAGGGCGAAGTCCCGAAGCGAAGCGGTTAGTTGCTGTTATGCGTAGTTTTCTTTGTAACAGTTTTTTTTGGATCTTTTTTTTATCTAAAGAATACCAAGAAGCATCTATAGATAATCAAATCATTTCGGACCTATGCATTTTAAAAGCTTAGCCTCATTTTCACTATAGCGGTAAGTTTTTCCGAACTGAAGCTTACAGTCTCTATCACCGCAAAAATAACCAAAGAAATGAGTGTCCTGAAGTGAATTCTGACTATAAACAAAACTTTTGCCATCAATAAAGTATATTTTTTTTTCATCAAATCCAGTCGGAAATATTAGAATAGGTACCGGTAAAATGAATATTACGGCACCAATAATATTCCAGGTAAAGCCGTCACGATAAGCAATGTAGTTGCAGTTATTATAGATACCTGTTTTTGATGGTTCACCCCATTTATCGATAATATCTTCTTTTGTGTATGAGGGAGGATTCCGAAAGTCTTTTGGCCATTCGAATGAATTCTTTTTATCTGTAATCTCGAAACTATGCTTTACATATTCCTTATGTGCAATCCTTCCAACTCCAAAGAAACAATTTAAAGTATAGAAAGTTAGGAATATTATTAGAAGAACATTATATATTTTCATTTATTCCTTGGTTTACAATTTAGAAAATTACGCATAACGATAGAGGCTTACCGACGTTTCGTGTAGCTGAGCCTCAGTAGGAGGCGTTAGCGTAACACGAAATGTGCCTTTAGGCCGAGCGAAGGCCCCACGAGATCCAGATTTCCACAGAAATCTGAGGCGGAGTGGATTAGGTCCTGAGCGAGCGGTAAGGCGATGTTAATTGTAGTTAGTTATAATAGGAAAAAGTTTAATTCGCAAGGTTTGTATAATCTAGCGCAAATTTTTCTCTTAATTCTTAAAAAGCGTAAATTTTTAGCTGCACTTACAAGTATAGAAAAGTCAATTTTTATAAAAAAACTTACATCGACAAAAGCATCTTAAAAAAATTTGCGCGTTATTTTCTTTGGATCAACTAATTGCAATTAACGAACTAGACTTAACGACGTAGGCTGACCCTGAGTCCCAACGGGACGTTAGGGACTGGTCACGACACTTGCGCAGGCAAGGGGAGTGCCAGAAGCCTATGTGTCGCAGACCGAGCGAGGGCGTAAGTCCCGAAGCGAAGCGTTAAGTCGCTGTTATGCGCAGTTTTTCATAGTTTGTTTTTGACTTTTACATTAAATTCAAATTCTTCATTATTTTGAATCACAAATTTTCCTTTTTGAATAAGATATTCGAAGGAAATATTTGAATATCTTGGCGTAATGATATTTACTTTATTTCTTCCATCATTTTGAAAACCTTTATTAAATTTCAGAATTGTTCGTGAACAAGTAACGAAATCATCAGAAGTTTTAATGATTTTATTTTGATTAGGATAGTTATCGTGTATAAGTAAAGGTCTTTCTAAAGTGTATTTGTTTCCTTTCATGCTATATGAATAAGGATAAATGTATTCAATTTTATCTAAATATTTATTTCCATTGAGTTCAAAATCGTAAAGAATCAAATCTAATGGTGTTTTTTTAAATTTTTCTTTTTCAAAACAGACTTCTGCAAGAAGAAGAATATCTAAATCGGAAATATCTTTTTGAAAGTTTTCTTTAATTTTTAAATCTAGAATGTTGTTTGGGTCTTGGAAAATAATATTCCTGTTTTCATTCTCAATATAAAATACATTTATTTGATATATATTCGTGCCATAAAAGGACGATTCTTCAAATTTTATACTAGTGTTTTTTCCTAAACGATATTCAGAAGTTATCCCTGGTGAAATCAGAGTCAATGAATTACATGAATAGATCAATGTTAGTATTAATATAATTTTCTTTTTCATATTTTCCGTTTTTAATATTTTTTTGAAAAATTGCGCATAACGAACTAGACTAACCGACGTAGGCTGGCCCTGAGTCCCGAACGGGACGTTAGGGACTGGCCACGACACTTGCGCAGGCAAGGGGAGTGCCAGAAGCCTATGTGGCGCAGCCCAAGCGAGGGCGAAGTCCCGAAGCGAAGCGGTTAGTTGCTGTTATGCGAAGTAAAACATTTTTTTAATTAATTTTATTCTTAATTTTTAGTAGAGCTTTATATTTGTTAGCAGTAAATATAAAAACATCTTCATTTGAAAAAGTTTCAAGATTAGTTTTATTCGAATATGGAATTCGTTCGAGAAAAGAAAGGAAATCAGTTTTGCAAGAATCTGAGTCCACCCATGTTTTATTTTCCGATTTTAAACAATCGTGTCTTAACTTGCAAGCTTGATCGAGTGAGATATCATCGATAGGACATTTTGGATATATATATAAATTTGTTTCATTTCTACAATAACAACCATAGTTAATACTTTTGAATGTATTTTTCCATTCTTCTTCAAATATTTTCCTACGATCTGGATTTTTTATTTCCTCTTCAATTTTTTCTTTTAAAATTATGTTATTATCACAAAAAACTGGATCATCTAAACAAATTTTGAGCAAATCTTCATTGTTGTTAATTTTAGTTAAACGATTTTCTTCGAATTCTTTCTTATTACTTTCTTGAGCTTTTCTCTTTTCAATTTTCGAAACTAATTGTAGGTGTTCCTTTCTTTCTATTTCTTTGATTTTTTGTTCTTCTTTGAAATCCGGATTCACGAGATAGAGAATCCAATAAAAGAAATGTCCGATAGCTTCAAATACACTTAATGGATTCATTAATTTTAAATTTATTTTGTTTTATTTCGCATAACGAACCAGGCTTAACGACGTTTCCCGACCCTGAGTCCCGGACGGGACGTTAGGGACTGGCACGCAGCTTGCGAATGCAGGCGAGTGACAGAAGGGGAATGTGTCGCAGACCGAGCGAGGGCTAGTCCCGACGCGAAGCGTTAAGTCGCTGTTATACGACGTTCTTTAATTACTAGCTTTTTTTCTTTTCAAGTATTGATATAGCACTTACTAGTTCTTGTTCGTCCTTCAATGCGAGAGAAATTCTATCGGATAATTCGGCAAGAACGATTCTTACACTTTGAGCAAGTTTGAGACACTCTTCGTCAGATAAATTGTGAACACCTTCGCTTAAAGCACTATGCAATAGTTTTAGTGGATTCTTTCCATTGATTAATAGAATTTCAGGAAAATCTTGTTTCACTAAGTCAATGGCTTTTGTAAATTGTGTTTCGTTCAAAGCATCTTCAAATTTTCTTATTTTTTCTTGTGGCGCATTGATCTTTTTAATTACATCTAAAATTTTCATTAGAATTCTGTTTTTTTTGGTTCTCAACTACTCTACGATAGTAGATGAATGCTCCGATCCCCAAGCTTTGATTTTCGCATTGTCTACCTTTCAAGAAAATTTCACGATCTGGACCTATTAGGTTAATTAATTTTGAGGGAGTTGGGGGACCATAGAATGGTATTTCTCCAAATTTGCAGATTTTTCCTATTTTTTCATTTTCAGGATAAACTATTACTGAAAATATTTTTGAGCTAGTCTGGCAATTCGAACACTTATAAGTAAGGAATACTAATTTTTCTTTATTTACATCCAATTCGATTTTAAGACTTTCAGTATTCCTAAAAAACCTTACACCATTGCACTTATCAGAAGAACAGTGCAGATTTAATTCTGGTCTATTTAGATACCAGTGAATTTCTCCGTAATTGTCTTTGTTAATAGTGTATAAGTTGTTTACTGTTACTATCTGAGACGGTGGATGATTTTCTAAGAATTCATTTAATGATATTAAGGGTTCTGAATTTTGATTTTCTTCTTCTTTATTTTTCATTTGTCCTCTAGTGAAAATTATTTTAAAGAATGTCGTATAACGAACTAGCCTTAACGACGTTCCTCGTAGCTGAGCCTGCATTGGCAGGCGTTAGCGTCGGCGCGATTTTTGCGGAGGCAAGAAAACGTGCCGGAGAGGAATGTGGCGTAGCCCAAGCGAGGCCGCGAGTGCCGAAGCGAAGCGTTAATGCGCTGTTAATTGCAGTAGGTTTCTACAGGAATATGTAATTGTCGAAAGGACAATCTCATTAAGCGCGAAAATATTCGATCCGAATCTTTCTTTTCTTATAAATTTACATAGGCACTAGCGAATAAAAAAACTCTTCATTCTTAGTTTAATGGAAAAATATAATTCTTTAGCAAAGCACAGTTTACTAAAAAAAGATTCAAAAGAATTTTCCCTACTAAAAGGCAGCTTTATGTTAATTCCTCAGCCCTTTCTAAAGAAAATTTTCGTGCGCATTTTTTGTATGATTTAACCTATTGCAATTAACGATAGAGGCTTACCGACGTTTCGTGTAGCTGAGCCTCAGTATGAGGCGTTAGCGTAACACGAAATGTGCCTTTAGGCCGAGCGAGGGCCCCACGAGAAGCAGATTTCCACAGAAATCTGAGGCGAAGTGGATAAGGACCTGAGCGAGCGGTAAGGCGATGTTAATTGCAGTAGGTTTCTGCGGGAATAGATAATTGTCGAAAGGGATATCTCATCAAGCGCGAAAATTTTCGATCCGAATCTTTCTTTTCTTATTATCCAGATTGGAACTTGTGAATTAAAAGGTCATCTTTCTTCGATTAATGGTAAAATATCATTCTTTAGCAAAGCACAGTTTAATAAAAGAATTCTTCAAAAGAGTTTTCCCTACTATAAGGCAGTAATATATTAATTCCTCAACCCCTCTTTAAAGAAAATTTTCGCGCGTTTTTTTGGTATGATTTAACCTATTGCAATTAACGATAGAGGCTTACCGACGTTTCGTGTAGCTGAGCCTCAGTATGAGGCGTTAGCGTAACACGAAATGTGCCTTTAGGCCGAGCGAAGGCCACACGAGAAGCAGATTTCCACAGAAATCTGAGTCGAAGTGGCTAAGGACCTGAGCGAGCGGTAAGGCGATGTTAATTGCAGTTGGTTATTTATTGAATTTGTTAGATATACGAAGTGGGCTTATCCCAAGCGCGCAAATTTTCGCTCATATTTGTTTTTCTTTAAAGCGCACCGATCATTCATGAAGCATGGGAACCGTGAATAAAAATAATATGAATTAGAGCGAAGTAAATCTCTTCACTCATATTTTTTTCTTTAAATCACCTGAATCTCGCGCAAAACGTTCAAACCAGTGCAAGTTAAAATTCAGAGAAAAGTTATTTGTATCTCTTTGAATCTTTAAGAAAAATTGCGCGCTGATTTTTTTTGAAGAGATTTAACCAATTGCAATTAACGAACTAGCGGAGACGACGTTTCCCGACCCTGAGTCCCGGACGGGACGTTAGGGACTGGCCACGTAGCTTGCGTATGCAAGCGAGTGCCAGAAGGGAAATGTGCCGGAGGCCGAGCGAGGCCTTGTGCCGAAGCGAAGCGTTTCCGCGCTGTTATCTGCAGTGCCCTCGGCTAAAGTTGACTTGCTGTTTGTTATTTCTCACTAAGGAATTTAATAGACCAAAATTGAGTCAAAGTTAAGCAACAAGTCTTGTGAATAGTTCTTCTATAGGTGGATCCTTTCCAAATTTGATGTAAACAATATCTGGAACTTTGAATTCGTCAACTTCTTCTAACAGAATCATTTTTTGGTAACAGAAAGGACAAGATTTGTGGAATTTAAGATTCTCATCGAGAATCGAATCATCATTGAATTTTGATTCTGTTTCTTCTTTACTAAGTACTTCGAAGAGTTGATTTACTATTTCATACTTAGATCTACTAGCGGAGCTGTAGAAACCGGAATAACGAATAGATTTAATGTTTTGTGGAATGAT
>NZ_AOGZ02000017.1 GCF_000332515.2 Leptospira wolbachii serovar Codice str. CDC | reverse complement strand
GAAAACCATTCTAGGCTTTCCGTTGAACAAGATTGCAGAAATATATATGTTAGTATCTAAAAGAACTCTTAACATTAAGAAGCTTTTTTATTTCTTCTAACTGCTTTAATTTCATCAAAAATGTCAGCTTCTTTAAGATTTGATTTATCGATAGTTTTGAAGCAAAATCGAAGATAGCTTGCCACTTAGATTTTTTCTCAATATAAGACCTTGCAGCTTCACGAATCAGTTCGGATCTGGATCTGTGTTCTTTTTTTTTGCAATTTTATCAATTTCTTTTAAAAGAGCTTTTTCGAAAGAGATATTAACAGTCTGATTCATAATTTCCCATCATATACAAGATTTGTATATTTGTCAAATTGTTTATTTCTGGGTTTTTTTCTTATAAAACGCCGCACGGATGCGGCGACTCTTCCCCGCAATGTTCGCATAACGAACTAGGCTAACCGACGTAGGCTGACCCTGAGTCCCGAATGGGACGTTAGGGACTGGCACGTAGTTTGCGACTGCAAACGAGTGACAGGAAGCCTATGTGCCGTAGGCCGAGCGAGGGCGTAAGACCCGAAGCGAAGTGGTTAGCCGATGTTAATTGCAGTGTCCAATAATAGAAACCAGTGTAAGTAAGAAGGTAAGAAGTCCAAAACATTCCGAGCGTCTCTTCTCTTAAAATCATTCATTTCGCTGGAAAAGTAAATTAAACTTACTTAAACAGAACTGTGATCTAATAATTGTACCAAATAGAAAGTAGAGAAAGACAATAATGAAATGAAGCACTTTCTAATCTTTTCTTCTCTTCAAATGAAACTCTTTTGTCTTTCTCTTCTCTTTCTTAAACGCGTGAAAGAAAGAACCAGCGAAAATTACATAAAAAAGATTCTCTTAAAACCTTTTTGGACATTGCAATTAACGAACTAGGGGAGACGACGTTGTCCGTAGCTGAGCCTCCGTAGGAGGCGTTAGCGTCGGCGCGATTTCTTGCGGAGCGAGAAGCGTGACGGAGGACAATGTGTCGCAGACCGAGCAAGGCCGTAAGTGCCGCAGCGAAGCGTTTCCCCGCTGTTATACGATGTTCCCGATTTATTGACTATAAGTGAATATCTCTTATGCGAATTTTGTTTTTTGATAATACGACAAATTTCCCATTTAATTCGAGACTATTTCTATTTAGGAGAATATTCAAAGAGTTGAAAATTTCTTTAAAATCTTTAGGGTTATATCGTAGAAAAATGATTCCGTTCGAATATTCTTTGTGAGCAAAAACCCATTCACCAAAATCTTTATCTAAGGTAAGAATGATTGCGTCAATTTTTTTTGCCAGGTCAATGACTTGTAAATCTGTAATACCTTTACTCTCTTCTAAAACAGAAAGAACTCTGTGCCCTTCATTTCTAAGAAGTTTTATAAGTCGATAGTCGACGTTTTCGTCAGCGAGTATATTAACTTGCAAGCAAGCTTTCTCTGCTTATTACGTGGCTTGAATAGGAGATACAAGCAAGGATATCGTCTTTTTCGATTCCTGGTGAAGCTTCGAGGATTTCTTCGATAGACATTCCATCGCCTAATCTTTCGAGAATTAGATCGACTGCTATCCTTGTATTTTTAATCACCGGTTTACCGAGTAAAACGTCAGGTGAGGAGGAAAGTCTAGATTTATAATCCATAGTGATATTCTATCACCGATCTTGAAAAAAAGTCAAGTTTTGTTAGAGCAGAAATAAATTGAATTTATCAGTTATTCTTGCTTTTCTCCATTAAACTAATGCCATTTCAAAAGTAGAAGTTTAGGGAATATCGTATAACGAACTAGGCTTACTGAAGTTGTCCGACCCTGAGTCCCGGACGGGACGTTAGGGACTGGCACGTAGTTTGCGGATGCAAACGAGTGACAGGAGGACAATTTGGCGCAGCCCAAGCGAGGGCGCAAGTCCCGAAGCGAAGCAGTAAGCCGCTGTTATACGCCGTAATTTATTTATTCAATGCACTTAGCGTTAATTAGTGTTGCTCTTATTACGCTTTCTAAACCTTTCTGTAAAAGTGGTAAATTTTCAATATTATTAGTAAGAATATGTCGCCAGTATATTCCTCTTGAGAATTCTTTTGTTTTAATTAAAGATATCGAGGAAAGTTGTAAACCAATTCTCTCTGTATTAATATCTTTGTAATCTGATTTAAAAATAATTAATGCCTTTTGACAGTTTTCACTTTGATCGACAACTTCATTCACAACAATTTCTTTTTTATTTTTAAGGGATTGTACACCTAATTCCAACCATTGATTTAAATTTTCATTAAATTTTCCACTATCTATAATCATTGCTTCGGATGGCAAAAATTCGTGATTTATTAACTGTAAACAATCAGGTAGCGGACATTTATTTTTGCTTATTTTGTATTTATTTGAAAAGTAAACCTCAATAAACTCATCTTTATAAATAGTTTTTTCCTTATTGATACATTGGAATAGGAGAAGTGTAAGTAAGGTATTATAAAAGAATTTCATTCGGTTTTCTCTTTATTTTTAAAATTTTAAATTATGGCGTATAACGAACTAGACTAACCGACGTAGGCTGGCCCTGAGTCCCGAACGGGACGTTAGGGACTGGCCACGACACTTGCGCAGGCAAGGGGAGTGCCAGAAGCCTATGTGTCGCAGACCGAGCGAGGGCGAAGTCCCGAAGCGAAGCGGTTAGTCGCTGTTATATGCAGTAAACCATTTTATAAAGCTTCTTCCAAAATTTCTGATTTAATCTCTATATCATTTTGAATGAATCCGAAGTATCCACTAATCAAAAGAATTGGAGCAAGTTGGTAATGTTGAAATAATTTCGCTAAACCAATAGAAACACCGACATATGTAAATGTTAAAGTTCTAGTAGGATTGAAATCTATTTTTTCATCAGAAATGAAATTAATTGAATACTTTTTGTTTGATACATCGAGATCATCACAAAAATTTGAGTTTTTAGAATACTTCAATTTTCTGAGACTGTAAGATTCTATTGAATTACATTTTTCATTTATTATGTTTCTTTACTTCTTTTTTCGTTTATTCCAAAATATACGGTATGCAAACCACTTAGATTTGAGTAAAAAGGTGTTGTGTTGGATACTTTGACTCCAATTGATCCTACATATTTTCCTTTTGGTATTTCTATTTCAAGTTTATTACCATTGATATTTTCGCTAAATTTAAATTTTGATCCAAATTTAAAGTCATCCTTTGAAATATAATCAATTGTTTGGAGATTTATTTCAATTTCCTTTGTTACTTCAGTTAATTTGGTAAAATTAATTTCTATTGTTACATTTTCTTTAGATGTATCCTTTAGATCAGTATTGTTGATTTTCGTTTCGTTTGGTGTTGAACAAGAAATTTGAAATGAAACTATTATTATTAGATTTTTTAGATTTTTCATAAAAGATTGTATTTGGTTTATTGCATATAACGAACTAGCGGAGACGACGTTCCCCGACCCTGAGTCCCGGACGGGACGTTAGGGACTGGTCACGTAGCTTGCTTATGCAAGCGAGTGCCAGAAGGGGAATGTGCCGCAGGCCGAGCGAGGCCTCGTGCCGAAGCGAAGCGTTTCCGCGCTGTTATGCGCTGGTTCGCTATTCTTCAACAAAATAATCTGTATCGATTTTCTTTATTATATAATTTTCTTTTTCGGAAACGCCAACACCATATTCAATCATAAGTTTTGTTAATTCATTTCCATCGATTAAGATAATTCTATTTTCGATTTTGTTTATATATTCAACCGCATCATTTGAAAACCTGGATGTAGTTATAAAAACTCCTTTCTTTGCTCGTTGACCTTGTAAAGCTCCAGCAAATTTTTGAATTTCTTGTCTACCGACCGGATTTTCCCATCTTTTTGCTTGAACATATATAAATTCTAATCCTAATTTATCTTCTTTTATAATTCCATCTACACCTTCATCTCCGCTTTTTTTAGTTAGAATTGCGTTTGCATCATTTTTATCTCCGTAACCCATTTTGATAAGCAAATCGACTACAATAAATTCAAAGTAATATGGAGAAGTAGATTTTAATAATTTAATTAATTCAGAAGATAAGTCTGATAAAATGATGTTGTAACCGTTTTGAATCATTTCCTCTGGAGTTTGAATGGAGAAATTTTGTTTCTCTTGAATATCTTCTAGTTTTTCAGTTGAATCCTTTTTTAATTTGAATGCTTCAAATTTGGAGAGATCTTGAACGGTAATATTTTTAGGTGAATTCGGGAGATAGTTTATTCCTGCAATTGTAATTTTATAATAAGATCTTTTTTCAGATTCAATCAATTCTGCCATTTTTAAATATTGAATTGCCCATGCGACACGGTTATAAAATAATTTTGCTCTTTTTGAAGGAAGCATTTCTTCCATTTCTTCCTTTGTTGTATTGAAAACAGAAGCTACATAGTTTCTGATTTCAGATGTGTGACTTTCTTTATTTTTAGAAAGAAAGTCTAGAACAGGTTTCATAGCTTCTTGAAATTGTGGTATTGCCATTCTTTTTTACTTTTTATTTTTAATTCTAATTTTTGCGAACTTGCGCATAACGAAATAGCGGAGACGACGTTTCCCGACCCTGAGTCCCGACGGGACGTTAGGGACTGGCCACGTAGCTTGCGTATGCAAGCGAGTGCCAGAAGGGAAATGTGCCGCAGGCCAAGCGAGGGCTCGTCCCGAAGCGAAGCGTTTCCGCGCTGTTATACGACGTTCTTGAGTTTTTTATATTTTTCCATTAATTAATGGGAGGTATTTTTCATTAATTGATTTAAGACTTCTAAGTCTTCTTTGTTTACTAAAATAATTTTCTGGATCTTATCATTTTTTATATAAAAAACTATGTTTTCAATTTTTGGAAAATATTTATTACTGATTAAGCTGGTTTCTATGTCTATACTAGAAACATAGACTTCTCTTATTAAATTTTGTTTTTTTTGTCTGAAAGATAGATTTTTAAAGTATTGATTATTAATTTGAAGATCAATCGATTTAGCTAAAATTTGATCGTTTTCAGTGTATTTTATCTTTAATAGAGTTGGGTGTGTAAGTTGATTTTTGGGAATCGAGAATGAAATATTATTTGATTCGAAAAATATATTTCCAGTAGAAAATGTTTTATGAATGTAAAATTCATCGTAAGTAACTTCTTGCTCAGGCCCTTTTAATAAAAAATTGCAGGAGAATAAAGTCAAAATACTAATTATTGAAATATGCTTTTTGTAATTTAACAATGGTGTATTATCTAAAATTCAAATTTGTTAAATAGTTTTTTTGAATTTTCTTCTTTGCATTTATAATAACTTAAGATTTCTATCAGACAGAAGTCTGGTGATTCTTCATTAGTGCAGCTTATTGCAAGGTTAGGCCGATGATAAGCTTCGCAATCAAATGGTTCTCTTTCAGTTTTACAGGAAATTAGTAGAAGAAAATCGTGTATATGTATATATACAATTTTGTAATTTTTCTTAAATTAGTCTATTATTTTTGTTATTTTGTATTTTTGTTAGTATTTTAATTTTCAAGAATGTCGTATAACGAACTAGGGGAGACGACGTTCCTCGTAGCTGAGCCTTCGTAGAAGGCGTTAGCGTCGGCGCGTCTTCTTGCGTAGCGAGAAGCGTGACGGAGAGAGTCTACGCGT